>JANNDZ010000204.1:0-10209 GCA_031378395.1 Pseudanabaena sp. OTE_75_metabat_487_sub | reverse complement strand
CATCCGCAGGATTATTCGGATCATCGAGCAGGAATGAGGTAACCTTGGCACGAATGTAGGCTCTCATACTGCTATGTAGGGGCAGTAAAACGGCTCCTTCATAATCGCCAGTACGTTCTAAATAAGTATTCAGGAAAATATTCGCAAGATCCCTTCTGCCGCGAAATTGCAAATCCATTAATAGAAATGCGGCATCGTAAAGTACATCACTATTGCGGAATGGCTCATTAAACTCGATACAGTCAAAAATCTGGATTTGACCTTGATAGAGACAAATATTTTTTAAATGCATGTCTCCATGACATTCACGCACTTTACCATTGGCAATGCGATCGCTAAATAAATCTGCATTTTCTGCAAAGAATTTATCTGTATAGGCACGGGTTTGAGCAAGCTGCTCTTCAGTTTGAGCAATACCAATATATTTCTCTGTAGAAGCATAGTTGTCATTTGCCACGGCGCGAACTGCTTCCATTGTGCCGAAACTATTGATATGGTCATTGGTTAGAGCATTCTGATGGAATACTGCCAACTGCTCACCAATCTGTTTTACATGATCAGCGGTCAGCTTGCCTGAGGCAAACATCTCAATCAATAAATCCTCTTGTGAGAACTCTGGCATGGCGATCGCATATTCTACAGGCGTTCCTGTTCCAGTCTTATCAAAATGGTATTTCCCATCTGTTTCGATAATGGGCAAGACTGAAAGATATAGGTCAGGGGCTAAACGGCGGTTAAGTCGAAGTTCTTCTTCACAGAAATATTTGCGCTTTTCTAATGTGGAAAAATCTAAGAAGCCAAAGTTCATTGGTTTCTTGACTTTGTATGCATAGGAGCCTGTTAGCAGCACATAGGAAATATGGGTTTGCAGAAGTTGGATTGGCTCTGTGACAGGATGTTCGTAAAAGTCAGGTGAGAGCATTTGCTCAATGATTGGCGGTAATGACATAGTTATTTAATAGTTGAATTTGATTGCGTCAAGGATTGCTTTGCAATCCTTGACTATTTATTTAGCTAGGTTTTTTATAGCGCGTTAGCCATGTAAAGAACAGAATGGGCATCGAGACTGCCACTAATGACTCTGCCCAGAAAAATGAGAGAAAGTCTGACAAACCGCCAAGGGGAGGAACGCTAGGCTGAAGATTTCGTACCGCAGGCAGCGCAAACAACATACCCGCAATCAGGGTAAACATTCCAAATTCAATTGGACGTGGTTGCCAAACTACAACCATAGTCATCGTAAAGACAACTAATCCAATCAACCACATCGCAATCATCAAGAAGATCGCAAAAGACTTAGTGATTACCGATCGCGATACAGTTACGCGCAAGCCTATATAGCTATCAGTAGACTCAAATTCGGCTTTGGGAATGTAATCGACATCGATGTTATAGCCTGAAATTGCTCCATAAAAATCAACTGACATGGGAATATCTTCTTTCTCATCTTTAGGATTAGTGAAAAAGAGGTAGAAGTCTGATTTATGAACATCAAAAGGATAGTCACTAACTCTACCACTAGCTATAGATAAGGAGCCTGTCACAGTATCAGGAATGCGATTTTTCTCAAGTGTAACTTCAGCTTTACCACTTTCGATACCTGTAAAGAATTTTAGCTCTTTAGTGAGGCGTGCATCTTTAACATATGTTCCTTCAGGACTCGGTGCAAACCTAAGATTTATCTCAGATTTAATCGGATCAACTCCTAGCAGATTAACAGCAACATTGATCCGATTTGGTTCTTTATCATCACCAAAATTCAGATTAGCCGATCGCTGCGTGCGATCGTTCTGATAAAAATAGAGTGCCCCCGAAAATGCGCCAATAAAAAGTGCTAGACAAAGCAGCATGATAATAATGCGCTTAATCAGAAGGTTGTGACTTGTATTTGCCATATAGTTTCGACTGAGAAAGTAGTAATAATTTGCAAAGTAAATCTTACTCAGACTACCCCACTTTGCGCTCAGTCACCAGAGTAAGGCTAGCCCATCCACCTCGGTGGTCATAGGTGCGAATCATGCGCTGATGTATGTTTGGTTCGAGTAGCCATGAAATAGCTAAGCGAAATGGCTGGCGTGTAGCGATCGCAACAGGACAAGTTATTGATGCACCATCAGGTAAGAGCAAGGTTTGGATCGACAAAGTATCTTGCTCAAAGTTCAATGTTTGAGAGTTATGCGGATCAATCCTTGCGATCGAGGAGACCGTCTTCGCTCCCATCGGTGTTTGCATTTGCAAAGACATACTTACGCGATCGCCTTCTTGTTTCCATTCGGTAACTGTTGACATGGACTCTGGCTCTAGCCAATCTGATGCGATTGTAATTGCTTCACCTTCCCATTTTCCTAGCAAATCATTTAGAGTCAAAGCTGGGCGCTCTGGCGTGGTGCTATGGGGTAAATGTTCGCGAATGAGGGTAATGAGATCGAGTTGACTAGCTTTGTCATAGAGAATAACCACACGCAGTCGGCGATCGCCATAAATCAATCCCAACTCAGCACCAAATTCTGTATAGGGTGCAAATTGCAACGCTCCTTGCGAAAAAGCCCCATTCTCAAAAAAAGTAATACTTCGATTGAGAGTGCGATACTCCAATACTAAGTCCTGTGGCTGACCGTCATAAAAGCGGCGTACAACTTGACGCACAGTTTGATTATCTTCCTTAAGTTCTAGACTGGTTTCGCTAGGAATATCTTCTAAAATTTCGCCCTTTGTTGATAAACGGGTAAATGAACCTTGCCAACAGCCAAGGTTTTGCAGTAAACATTCCCATTGCGATCGCATAATTTCTGTCATAGCACTTTGCAATGAAGTATATCTTAAAGACAGTGACGGCACTTTGCGTCGCCACTGTCTTTTGGTCTAGGCTTGAGGTTGTTGCATGGGAATCTCAATCGTAAATTCTGTACCTTTACCAATTTCTGATATAAAGGACAACTTACCGCCATGATTTTCGGTAATGATCTGATAGGCGATCGATAAACCTAAACCCGTACCTTTACCCACAGGCTTAGTCGTAAAAAACAAGTCAAATAAGCGATTGCGTAACTCATCAGGAATTCCATTGCCATTATCAGAGATTTTGATGACCAAGCGATCGCCCCTCTGCATATCAGTGATTTGAGGATCTGCAAGAATCTCTGTCTGGATCAAAATTTTAGAAACTTTTCCATCTTGCCTATTCCATAGCGGTTTATCATTCACCATCTGCCAAGTTCCATTTGCTTGAGCATCTTCTTCAAGCGCATCGATCGCATTAGTCAGCAGATTCATAAATACTTGATTTAGCTGGCCCGCATAGCATTCAACCTTAGGAAGCTGTGCATAATTTTTTTCAATCTTAATCTCTGGACGATGAGGAGTCGCCTTCAGACGACTTTGCAAAATCATTAAAGTACTATCAATTCCCTCATGGATATCAACAGATTTACATCCTTCTTCATCACTACGAGAAAATTTATTTAGTGATTGCACAATCTTCTGAATTCGTTCCGCACCAATCCGAATTGAACCGACTAACTTCACAAAGTCATCAGCAAGGAAATCAATATCAATCTCTTCCAGCTTTACCTGTACTGCATCGACAGGCACTGGATAATGAGTACGGTAAATTTCAACAAGGCTCAATAACTCAGAAGTATAGGTGTCAGCATAGGACAGATTTCCATAAATAAAATTTACAGGATTATTAATCTCATGGGCTATTCCTGCCACTAACTGACCTAGCCCAGACATTTTTTCGGCTTGGATCAATTGCGATTGTGTACTTTTTAACTCTTGCAGGGCATGTTGTAGCTTCTCAGCTTGAAGGCGATATTTTTCTTCGGAGGCACGTACTAGCGCTTCAGCGGCTAGACGTTCAGTAATGTCGCGTAAACTCCAAACTCGCCCCGCGCAACTATCCAAAACGTTTTGTGGTTGTGAATAGCATTCTAGGGTTCTACCATCATCTAATTCGACAATCTCAAAGCTATTCTGGTCACTTTCTAGTCCTTTGCCAAATTGTTGCAAATATTGAGCCGAGCTAATCCGCTTAGCCACATACTTGAGGATATATGAGTCGTCATTGGATCTAAAAATGCGATCGGGAATCTGCCAAAGATCGACAAATTTTTGATTGCAAATAATAATATTGCCGATCGCATCTAGCACCAAAATACCATCGGCAGTTGCCTCAAGGGTCGCACCTAGTGCGGCAAAGCTTTTGTTGATTTCAGCTTCTGCGGCTTTGCGATCGCGGATATTTGTACAAATATAAGTTGAGCCAATCACCTCTCCAGATGGGCTTTTAACAGGATTGACCTTTAAGGAAATAGGAATATGCTGATGATCGAGATCGCGCATTTCTATTTCACTTGTCCAAGTGCCGCCATGCATTACCGCCGTATGGACTACTTGAGCAGTTTGCTCATCAGTAAAAAGAGGTCGTAAATTAGTCGTTTTCTGTAAAGCTGGTAAACTATAGGCAAATAAATCGCTAAAAGCGAGATTGATATAAATTGCCTGCCCTGACTCATCAGTAATACAAATCGCATCATTAGCACTTTCAAGCGCTGTGCCAATTTTAGTAAAAGCATCTTCAAGGTACTGACGTTCGGCAATTTCTTCGGCTAACTGATCCTTTAGCAATGCAGTCTGAGACTCAGCTAAAGGATGGCAAGCGATAATAATCCCACCCGCTGAGCCATCATCGGTATACCAAGGCTGCACGTCCCACTGGAAATTACTAGCCGATTCCCCGCGAATTGCAATCTCAATTTCCGCCGTGTAATGCATTTGCCCACCGCTTAAGCATCGCTCTAATCCATGTCTGTGAGCGATCGCATTAGGCAGTGATTCATAAAGACTTGTGCCAATCAGCTTAAGGCGAGGAATGCCCAAAGTTTTAACCCAAGGCTGACTAACTAATATGTAATGTAGATTGCGATCAAACATCGCGATCGGGACTGGACAAAATTCAACGAACCACCGAAGATACTTTTCAACGTGGTTTGCGCGATTTAAAACTGATCCCCACTGGGGTTTTGGGTTAGCTTTTGGCATCCTAACCTGACTTATTTGACGGCTTTAGAACTTAACTACAAAATTGTAGCGGTTTGCAAATTTTTAGAGTGTGTTATCTGAACCATAAACAATAATTCTTGACTTCATTCACTTTGCGCTCAAAACTCCAAAAATGAGAGGCGGCGCTTCGTGTCGCTTCTCATTTTTGGGCTCAGCCATAGTATGAGCATGTTAAGATCAATTATAAGAATCTCCTACATTTTTATAAGTCATGAGGACAGTCACCTCGGTGCAGCAATATCCGATTTTTGGCTCTGAAATTAAATGTCCTCATTGTCGGCAAATTATTCCGGCTCTGATTTTGACTGACACATATCTTTGTCCCAGACATGGTGCCTTTGAAGTTCAGCCCAATTGTAAGGATCTCGTGCATCTCCAATCCGATCGCCAATGGCGACTATGGGACGATGAATGGTATCGACAACATACCCATCCTGACGGGATTCGTTTTGAAATTCATGAAAGCATAGATCGCCTATATACTCAAGGTTATCGAGCGATCAAGGTCACTATTGCCCATCGCTACATAGGACTGGTTGATCCTTATCTTGAAAATACGTCCATTATTTCTAATGCCCAAAGTTTGTACGGCTTAACCGTAGAATTTAGTCCCCCTGAAGAGCAAGAGCCCCGCTGGGGAATTATTAACTTTGAACTCGAAAAGGAATTAGGAGTACCCAAAGGGTATCCATATTTTCGTTCTTTCTAGGATTAGAGCACAAAGTGCCCAAACCCAAAACTGTTTCGGCAGGCAAAGCCTGCCGAAACAGTTTTGGGTTCTATTAGTTTGAGTTCTTTAATTTTCGTTCCTTTGCAACATTTTTAAAAAATTTATTGAGATTCGTTTGTTGGGAAACGGCTGTAAGTTTGCCAACCCTGCCAGCGGCCTCGCCAACAAGCCCATAATTTTTGTCGCGCTAAGTCCCCTTCTTTAGGCAAGTATCTCAGCCACTGCAACACCCCAAAAGCTTCTGATGTACCGATCGCGATCGCCCAAATCGTAAACACCAATCTTTGTAAAGGAGGTAAGTAGCCCAATAGCGCCACCGTCTCATTATGAACAGCATTAACTGATGCTTGAGCATTAAAAGAATTACGCTGATCCTCGTCAAAACGCTGTGCAGGAAAGTGATCTACCGCAATTTGTGGATCGTAAATTAATTTCCACCCCTTTTGTCTCAACGTCAAAGAGAAAACTACCTCGAAATGCACCTGTGCACCAGTTCCTCTCATTCTTTGATCAAAGCGTAAATCAGCGATCGCCTTACGTCGAAAGCTCATATTTACCCCCTTAAGCACATCCACTTCGCGCCCTTCACCGCTGCCAATATGATGATTGCCAATCAAGCGCCCAAACCACTGTAACTTCCCTACTATAGGCTGAGAACCATCTTCCAATTTTGTACCGTGATAAACCCAATCACGCCCACCAACTCCACCAATTTTTTCATCTGCTAAATAGTAAGCTTCTATCCTTTCTAGCCAATCAGGATGAGGTGCAGCATCATCATCAGTAAAAGCCACAATATCGCCAGTTGCTGATTCCAGACCAACATTCATTGCCGCAATTACTCCAGAGGCGATCACTGTGGCTGTACGCAAAGGTAAAGTTCCACGATCAAAAGTTTCTAAGAATTGCCAAGTTTCGCGATCGGTATCACGCACGATTACCCACAATTCATCGACAGAACGGCTTTGCATTTTTAGTGCAGCCAAGCAACGGGCTAAATCTGCTGGACGCTGATAAGTCGGTACAACCATAGAGATATTCATTGTTTTACACTTCCTTGAGTCTCCAATAACTCATGTATAAAATTCGCAAACCGATCGCTAATGGCATCATAGTCAAAATGTCGCTTCGCAACTTCAGGGGCAATTTTTGCCTTTGCCTCAAGATCTTGCCATTGCAAATTGTCTAGCCATCGTGCACAACGAATATGAAACTCTCTACTTGCTGGATGATACGCAGGTAAAGCCCAACCTGCGGCAGATGCATAATCATAAAACCCAGGAATAGGACTCATGGCAACAGGTACACCACAAGCTAGATACTCAGGAAGTTTTGTGGTCAACCGAAAGCTTCCTAATTCATCAAGGGTCTGCGTCACAAACCCAATATTCATCACATTCATCGCCTCCACAACTTCCATTGGCAGCAATCTTCCTGTAAATATAACCCGCGATCGCAAAGCTTCTGGAACTAGAGACTGAAGACGCTCTTTGGCACTTCCATCTCCTACTATTAAAACAGTAATATCAGAACGTTTTATCAATTTCAACGCTTCAATCAACTCATATCCATAGCTGTAAGATTGGCGATTATTCCACAGCAAACTACCTACTACTCCACAGACTAAATTATTTTCGGGAATACCATACTTTTGTCGGAAACTATGGCGTTCAGCAATAGATTTCGGCTGAAATAGGTTGAAGTCTGCCCCGCCTTCGATGGTAAGTGCTCGCTTTGCGCCTAGTTTGATGGCAGCCCCTGTCAGATAGGGAGTCCAGCCTAAAAAAGCCGTGCAATTCTTGTAAAGCGATCGCTCATATATCTCCATCAAATTACCGATCACCAATCCTTTCGTTACGCGAAAGAAGCCTCCAATCGGATCACCAGTAGAAATCACATAAGGCTGTTGCCAAGATTTTGCCGCCCTGATGAGATTGATGCCACCCGCAATTCCTGAACCCTCTTGATAGATTAAATCCCATTTAGATGAAGAAACTATCTGCCAAATTTCTCTGCTAGCAGCAATCTTTCCTATCTTAAGGTTCAGATCGTAATAAGTAACTTCGGCTTGCAATTTTGAGCCAAGACTTCGCGATCGCCTAGAATCAAGACTCCCCTCTCCACCAGTATTTAGGCATAAAACTTTTGCGGTTTTTGACATTACTTTGCTCTTACAATGTTCTCTTACAAGGTGTTCGTAAAACTTTTTTGGACAATATCAATTCACATCTATGTTAAACCCTTTTATTGGCAAAGCTTTCAAATAGATCAAGATAAGCTATGGCTTTACTCCTCCAGCTATGTTGTTCTGCGATTAACCTAGCTGCTTTGCCCATTTGCTTTCTAAGTTCAAAATTATTGGCTAAACAGATCATTGCATTAGTCAAAGCTAAAACATCTTCCGAATCAGGTAAAACTATCCCACATTCAGGAGTGATGATCGCTGCAACGCCTGAAACTGCTGTCGTAATTACGGGCAAACCAGATGCCATAGCTTCGCTCACCACCATTCCAAATGGCTCATAGCGTGATGGGAACACAAAAAAATCGACAGCTTGCATAATTTTGGCAATGTCAGAGCGGTATCCTAAAAAATGAACCCTTTCTGCTAAGCCCAACTGCTTAGCTAATTGTGGATAAGGGCTTTTTTCAATACTTCCAACCACGGCTAAATGTAAGCTAGGAACATTCACTAAAGCTTTCAGCACCGTATCTAGATTTTTGCGATTTGTTCTAAATTCACCAACAAACAGAGCCAGAGCGACTTTTTCGGGTAGTCCAAATTCTTGACGGTTTTGATAAGCAGAAGCGGCAGGGGAAAACTCATCAACATCAACACCATTAGCCACAACCTGAACTTTTGCAGCGTCAATTCTAATGCCTATTAGTTCATTTTTAATAGTCTCTGATACTGCTATTAGCATCTTCGTTTTTTGAAAAGCTAATTTCTCCCAATTGGCATTGAGGGCGGTGTACATCCACTGATAAACACCGTATAAATTTCTATTCATCCGTAATGTATGAAATGGAGAATTTAGCCAAGCACTATGAACAAAATGTACAATATTAATATCTGTAGCTCTCGAAGTTACGGCTCCACAGGAGATGATTACATCATATTCATGTTCATGTTCTTGGAGCCAACGATCGCTATTACGAGTAAACATAAAACCACGCATTAACTCAGTTGGAATCTTTTCTACAGCCAAACAAACACAGCTAACTAGTGTATTTTGGGCGATCTCAGTATCCACATGTCTAACGACCAGAGTGATTTGATGATTTCTGGCGATCGCTTGATTGACAATTTCATAATTAACTCTAGCTTGACCATCACCTTTTTTTACATTAGAAGTAATAATACATATTTTCATAGAAATAACGAAATAACTAACTAGTCGGCAGCTTATCCCTAGACTTTAGCATCAAAAATTGGTGTAAATGATAATCGCGATAATAATGTATTCCCGATAAACCTAGCCCCAAAAATCCCCACATTAGCATTCCATGCGCTCCTTTAATGGTTATGCTAGAGAGCAAAAATATAAAAGATTTAATCAATATGCCCCGAATAACAGGAATCATTAAATCATCACTCTTACTAGGTTCCATTAACACTAAAAGAGTGCCAAAAACAAGGCTTCCCACGTAGGGAATTCCTCCTATCCAACCTAAGTTAACGATTACAATAAGTGCACTATCTCCTTCAAGAGCGCCAAGACCATCACCTAGAAAATTAGTTGTAATATTTTCTAAGATAGCTGCATATGTACCCTGACGAGCTTGTCCACTGCCATCATTTTGTAAGTTAGTTAGTGTTTCTAACCGACCCAAAATTGCAGTTGAGAATGGTTCCATATTGATTAATGGAATCAAAATTATTATCATAATCACCACAGCAGCTAGTAACCGAAACTTTTGCTTTGGAGTTAGGGAAGTCAATAAAGATAGCATTGCTAATATCCATCCAATCCAAGCAACTCTTACTAGGGTCAGCAATAGGCTAAATGCAGTAAAACCTGCCGCAGGTATTACTAATGGACCTTGGCAACTGAGCAATATTAATAGACATGTTACTATGTAGTCTGCAAACGGACCTTGAGAGTTCATAGTACTCCAAATCCTCATCCCAAAAGGAACTGGGCTACCACCACTACTAGTCATTCCCGAACCAATCATCCATAGCCGATCCCATTCAGGAGCAATCATAAACTGATAGACTCCATATACTCCCATAACTAGTCCTCCCCATAGGAAAACTCGCTTTATATTCTCGGCATACATAGGATATCGTTGCCAATTAACTGCCAGATGATAACCAAACAGTAAAGGAGCGATCCATTCCAATAGAGCAATGGTTGACGGCAAGAAGCCACGGTAAGCCATTCCAATCAAATAGCTGTAAAGAATAGCAC
>JANNDZ010000152.1:0-6642 GCA_031378395.1 Pseudanabaena sp. OTE_75_metabat_487_sub | reverse complement strand
ATGAGACAAAGGCTTGTTCAATATATGTCTGCAAGCAAAAATCTGTTGATGTTATGCGACGTACTAGGGCAACATCAAACCGACAGGCAAGTTCAGATAGCTGGGGATTTTGCGCTAAAAATGTAGATGCAGATTTAATTAGTTTGGCTTGTTTCTTAGGAGTAATTGCTAGGCTGCCATCAGCATCCCAATTGCGATCGCTGCGGGTTTTTACTTCGATAAATAGCAACCATTGGCGATCGCAAGCAATCAAATCCAACTCTCCCCAACAACAGCGCCACTGAGTTTCTAAAATTTTCCAACCATTTGCTCTTAGCAGTTGGGCTACGAGTATCTCCCCGCGATCGCCTACTTCTTTTGACATAAACTTGATCTTAGTACATTCCCTTAATGGTGTGCAGCTTCGCCGCACACCATTAAGTATTCACTGCAAGGGAAGTGAAACCCCGCTATTATAAAGATTATGAAAATTACAGTTTTTACGTTCCGCAATTTTATCTTCGCAGCTATAAACATGCTGCTATGTTTAGCTCTAATCTTGACAGGCGCTAATCCAGCTTTGGCTGATGTATATGTGAAAGCCTTTCTCCAAGGCGCTGACTTTTCAGAGAGATCGCTTCAAGGCTATCAGTTTAATGAATCTGATCTGCGAAATACATCATTTATTAATGCTGACGCTCAAGGAGTCAGTTTTTTTGCCGCCAATATGAAAGAGGCAAACTTGACTGGCGCAAATCTCAGCTATAGCACGCTTGATAATGCCCGTCTTGATAAGGCAAACTTAACCAATGCCGTAATTCAAGGTTCATTTGCTTACGGTACTTCTTTCAATAACGTGATCATTGATGGTGCAGACTTTACGGATGTGGATTTACGTCTGCCAATTCGTCTAAAGCTCTGTCTATCAGCGAAAGGACAAAACCCTGTGACTGGAAGACTGACCCGCGAAACTCTTGAGTGCGACTAAGTTCGACCTTATGGGCTTTTAGTCTTAACTTTACAGGGAATTGCCATATTTGTATGAAGTTACCCTAGCTTTGGGAGTATGATTCTCTGTGTGCATAGCACAGAATTTTTGGGAACTATTTGTAAATAAATGGTTTGACTGATACAAATATTTGATGTCTGTGCTAACAATAATTGTTCTGAGGATCGCTCTGCCTATCAGTGTATGCAGTTAAATGAAACTTCCAATGACCTATCAAGTGGCAGATTGTTACAAAGAAGCTTATTGCCACAAAGCTTGCCTTCTTATCCTGGGCTAGAGATTGCTGCGGAAGTATGGACAGCAGTGGATCTTGGCGGCGATTATTATCAATTTTTAGAGCAATCAGGGACATTAGCTGTCGCGATCGCGGATTCTTCAGGCAAGTCAGTTGCTGGGGCAATCCATGCTGCTTTATTTAAAGGACAGCTCGATGCCTATGGACAGCAAGGCAGGTTGCAAAATCCAGCCTCGATGCTCAATTCTTTAAATCAATTGCTATGCAAAAGTGGCACTGATGATGCGATCGCTTTTTGTTATGGTGCACTTAACCTGTTTACCTATGAGCTGCATTTAGGTAATGCTGGTATTCCAGGCCCATTAATTTATCGAGCTGAGACTAATACTTGTGAAGAAGTGGTCAACCCTGCGATCGCGCTAGGGCGTTTTGATAGTGCTACATACAGAGCTACTTCGCGATCGCTTAATGAAGGCGATATCGCAATCTTTTTTAGTGATGGACTATTTGAAGCAACTAGTCCATTGGGAGAGGAATTTGGCAGATCTAATGGTAGTGATATTTCCCCACTGCGCAAAACTGTAATTGAACTAGCTCAATATCCAGCTAAGGATATTTTGCAAGGCCTAAAGGTTGCCCTAGATCAATTCTCAGAACTAGAGTTTCCTGACGACGATGTTTCGATCGTGGTGATCAAACTAAAAACCAAGGTTAAGTTTTCGGAACTGCGTAACTGTCCTTATCTTGAGGCTTTACAAGCATGGCAACGCTCTGAAGAAACTGATGAATCTTGCTTATTGAGAGGAACACGTCTTGTTGAATCCCTAGCTTGGGCAGAAGGGCAGTCAGAACTACCTAAAATCGATCTTAATTTTTTGGAGGCTTCTCAAAGAGTCAATGAGCGCGAACAATTAATGTCAGCTCGCGCTGCCGATGCTGATCGCCTCGAAAAACTTAGCCAAGAGCTCGAAAAGAGCCTAGATTCTGAGCGCCGTCAACGCATAATTGCCGAGATGGGCGAAATCAATGAAAAAATTGTTGCTTACACCATTTCTTCAGAAGCGCTGTATCTCTCTAACAATCATATTGAAGCAATGATTGCAGGCGTAATCGGTGGTGTTCAGCTTAAACGACTCACAACTCAGGTCGATGAAAGTACTCTCGAAAATCTTCGTGCTAATACTCAAATCCGGGCCATAACTGCTTTGGAGCAGGTTGTCTATGGTACGCACGAATTTAATCGCCTTGAAGGACATGGGTTTTGGGTTAATAAAGTTTGCTATTCTCGCGATGGTAAGTTGATCGCTTCGGCAAGCAGCGATCGCACCATCAAAATCTGGGATGCCTCAGGAGTTTTATTACAAACCTTAACAAGCCATACCAATTGGGTAACCAGTGTTGCGTTTAGTCCAAACGGCAACCAGTTAGTCTCAGGTAGCCGCGACAATATGGTTAAGATCTGGAACCGCGATGAATCTGCGGGTAAATTTGCTTCCCAACCGATCGCTACTCTAAGAGGACATGAAGGTCCAGTTTTAGACGTATGTTTCAGCCATGATGGAGAGATGATTGCCTCAGCAAGTGAAGATACGACCGTTAGACTCTGGAAAAATGACGGTACGATGATTCGCACTTTACGCGGCGGGCATGATCGCTGGGTGACCTGTGTGGCATTTCATCCTAATAGTAAATCTTTAGTTTCGGGTAGTGCTGATCGCAGTTTAATTGTTTGGAATACCCTTGGCGTAAGACTCAGGCATCTACGCGGTCATGATAGCTTTGTCGAAAGTGTTGCCTATGCCCCAAATGGTCTAGCAATTGTTTCTGGAAGCCGCGATCGCACCGTCAAAATGTGGGGATCGGATGGAATTTTACTTAAAACCTTTTATGGACATTCAGACAAGGTCTGGAGTGTTGCCTTTAGTCATGACAATCACACGATCGCTTCAAGTGGATTTGATCGATCAATTCGTGTTTGGGATATTGAACAAGGTTTACAGTATACATTTCAAGGACATGGCGATGTTGTCCATAGCATCGCTTTTAGTCCCGATGGCAAAACTCTTGCCTCAGCTAGTAGAGACACCACTGTAAAACTATGGGCAATTCGTGGTACGCCTTTACGCACATTAATGGGGCATACAGATGAAGTTATCTCTGTCGCAGTTAGTCCCAACTCTAAGTTTTTGGCATCTACTTGCAAAGATAAAACTGTCAACCTTTGGAATGCCAATGGCACGCTTGCAGCAGTCTTAGAAGGACATAACGACAAAGTTAATTGCGTTACTTTTAGCCCAGATAGTTCTACTATTCTGACTGCTGCAGCCGATGCCAGCATCAAAATATGGAGAACTGATGGAACTTTAATTGACACAATTAGTGCCCACCGTGCGGAGATTTATAAGGTTGTCTATCGTTGCGATGGTCAAGTATTTGCTTCTTGTAGTGCTGATGGTACTGTCCGAGTTTGGAGCGCTGATGGGAAATGGCTACAGACTCTCACAGGGCATACCGCCGAAGTTTACAGCATCGACTTTGCTCCCGATGGCAGTATGCTCGCGTCAGCTAGCAAGGACAAATTAATTAATCTCTGGAGTTGGGATGGCACTCTACTCGGAACCCTAGATGGACATAGCGCTGAAGTCTATACAATTTGCTTTAATCCCAACGGCAAGACGATTGCCAGTGGCAGTATGGATCAGAGTGTGAAACTTTGGAGTATTGAAGGACAGTTAATTAAAACCTTAAATGGCCATAGCGCTGAAGTCACTAGTGTTTGTTTTAGTCCTGACGGTAAGTCACTAGTTTCTGCTAGTGAGGATTCGACCATTCAATTTTGGAGTGGCGATGGTACGCTTTTACGAACCTTTAATGGACATCAAGGTCCCGTGCGCAGTGTCTGCTTTAGTCCAAATGGCAAGATTTTGGTGTCATCGGGTGAAGATCATAAAATCATCATGTGGAATCTCGATCTCGAAAACCTCCTAATGCGCGGATGCCAATGGTTACAAGAATATTTAAGAACAAATATTAACGTTTCTGAAGAGGATAAGCGTACTTGTTTAGGTGGATGTGGCTGGCTCTACAAACATCTCAAATCCACACCTCCTTCCTAGTCTATTTATTATCGGCAAGGAGCTTAAACTCCTTGTTTACTTATCAGGCGATCGCGATCGTAGGCATTAATGTTTGCGGTAATAGTATCTGAAAATATCTAATTAAATAAAAAAAAGCCTCGCTTCGCGAGGCTTTTTTTATTTAATTAAGAAAAGAAATAACTATTTCTTCTTCTTTTCGTCTCCGCCCTTAGGAGCGTCAAGAATCTTACTGACAACACCAGATCCAACAGTACGACCACCTTCACGAATCGCAAAGCGCATTCCTTGCTCAATTGCGATCGGATTGATCAGATCAACCGTCATCTTGATGCAATCGCCAGGCATAACCATCTCAGCTTCGCTACCATCATCAGCCGTGAAGGTAACAATGGTTCCAGTCACGTCAGTTGTACGTACATAGAACTGAGGACGATAGCCAGGGAAGAAAGGAGTCTTACGACCACCTTCTTTTTCAGTCAAAATGTAAACCTCACCTTCAAACTGAGTGTGAGGATTAATCGACTTAGGCTTAGCCAAAACCATGCCACGCTCAATCTCATCTTTCTGAATACCACGAAGCAATAGACCAGCGTTGTCTCCAGCCAATCCTTGCTCTAGGCTCTTCTTGAACATTTCGATACCAGTGACGGTTGTAGTGCGAGTATCAGTGATACCAACAAGCTCAACAACATCGCCAACTTTAACAGTACCGCGCTCAATCCGACCTGTAGCAACCGTGCCACGACCAGTGATCGAGAACACATCTTCAACCGCCATCAAGAAAGGCTTATCAACATCACGCTCAGGAGTAGGGATAAATTCATCCACAGATTCCATCAAAGCCCAAATCTTGTCAACCCAAGGATTTTCTCCTTTAACGGTTTTAGGATTAGCGGTCATTACTTTAACTGCTTCTAAAGCCGAACCACGAGTAATCGGAATATTGTCGCCATCAAAGTCATAAGAAGAGAGCAACTCACGAACTTCAAGCTCAACTAGCTCAACTAGTTCTTCTTCTCCTTCCATCTGATCTTCTTTATTCAAGAAAACGACAAGGTTAGGTACTCCAACCTGACGCGCTAGCAAAATGTGCTCACGAGTTTGAGGCTCAGGTCCATCAGCGGCAGACACGAGGAGGATTGCACCATCCATTTGTGCAGCACCCGTGATCATGTTTTTAACATAGTCAGCGTGCCCAGGGCAGTCAACGTGAGCATAGTGACGAGCAAGGGTTTCATACTCAACGTGAGCAGTATTGATCGTAATACCACGAGCCTTTTCTTCAGGGGCGGCATCAATTTGGTCGTATGCTTTGGCTGTGGCTTGACCTGCTGCTGCTAAAGACATGGTGATTGCCGCAGTTAGGGTTGTCTTACCATGGTCAACGTGACCGATAGTACCGATATTGACGTGGGGTTTGTTTCTCTCGAATTTAGCGCGTGCCATTTTTTCGTAATTATCCTTAAATTTAGTAGTTGTTACTCTATAAATTAGAGTGTTTTTCGGTAATTATTACTCTAGTTTATAGAGCATTTGTCGAGTATTTTAAAGGGACTACTCTTTTTTGCCCTTGTTTTTAGCAATGATGGCTTCAGCCACATTTCTTGGCACTTCTTCATAATGGCTAAATTCCATTGAGAAGCTTGCCCTACCTTGAGTTGACGAGCGAAGGTCAGTAGAATAACCAAACATCTCAGACAAGGGAACCCTTGACTCAACGCTTTTGCCAGACGCAGTATCTTCCATACCGATAATATTGCCGCGACGACGACTAAGGTCACCAATTACGTCACCCATGTAGTCTTCAGGGGTTTCGACTTCAACCTTCATCATCGGTTCCAGCAAAACTGGCTGAGCCTTCATTACCGCTTCCTTGATTGCCATTGAACCAGCAATTTTGAAAGCCATTTCTGAAGAGTCAACGTCATGGAATGAGCCATGTACGAGGGTCGCTCTAAGGTCGATCACAGGATAACCTGCGAGAATTCCCGATTCACAGGCTTCTTTCATACCTTGCTCCGAGGGTTTAATGAATTCCTTCGGAATTACACCACCAACGATTTTCGATACGAATTCAAATCCTGTACCAGGTTCTGTTGGCTCCAAATTGATCACAACGTGACCATATTGACCCTTACCACCGCTTTGACGGGCAAATTTGCCTTCAATGTCGGTGACAGTTTTGCGGATAGTCTCACGATAAGCCACTTGAGGTGCGCCCACGTTGGCTTCAACGCCAAACTCACGCTTCATACGATCAACCAAAATCTCAAGGTGCAACTCACCCATACCAGAAATAATCGTCTGATTGGTTTCTTCAT
>JANNDZ010000091.1:0-5086 GCA_031378395.1 Pseudanabaena sp. OTE_75_metabat_487_sub | reverse complement strand
GCGATCGCGGTTTTGATGGCGATCGCTAAATTGATCGGTTACATTCCGAAAATCCATAATCGTAAAATAGCGTTTATCAAACTGCTCATTAATTCTTGTCCCCCGCCCAATAATCTGCTTAAACTCAGTCGGTGACTGGATATTAGAATCCAACACAATTAACTTGCAAGTCTGAGCATCCACACCCGTAGTCATCAATTTAGAAGTCGTGGCAATTACTGGATAACGTTCTTCTGGATTGATGAAATTATCCAATTCCAACTTGCCCAGCTTATCCTCACCCGTAATTCGCATCACATATTTATAGTTCTCTCGCACCAGATCGCCTGCTTCATTAGAAATAGCCTGACGCACTCTCTCCGCATGTTCCGTATCCACACAAAAAACAATCGTCTTCGCATAAACATCCGTCTTCCGCAAATATTCCATCACCCGCTTCGCCACCTCCTTTGTGCGATCATCAATCACCAAATTGCGATCAAAATCCTTGAGGTTATACAAGCGATCGTCGATCACATTTCCCGACTTATCACGCTTACCCACCTCAGGGCGATATCCCTCCAAATCAACATTTAAACCAACCCGAATCACCTTATAGGGAGCGAGAAAGCCATCATCAATGCCCTGCTTCAGCGAATAGGTATAAATCGGATCACCAAAATATTCAATATTAGAAATCTCCTTCGTTTCCTTGGGCGTAGCCGTCAAACCCACATGGGTCGCCGAACTGAAATATTCTAAAATCTCGCGCCATTTGCTATCATCCGCCGCGCTACCACGATGACATTCATCAATCACGATCAAATCAAAAAAGTCAGGGCTAAACTGACGATAAGCATCCAAAATATCATCTTCATAATTGACTAAACCCTGATACAGAGCCAAATAAATCTCAAAAGCTGTGTCAATATTCTTATTTTTAATCACCGTCATTTTGTTTTTAAAATGCTTAAAATCACCGCGCTTAGTCTGACTAATAAGCGAAGTGCGATCGGCTAAAAACAAAATCCGTTTCTTAGCGCCATTTTTCCACAGCCGATGAATAATCTGAAAAGCGGTGTAAGTCTTGCCAGAAACCGTCGCCATGACTAGCAATAATCGATCCTGTCCTTTAGCGATCGCCTCCACCGTGCGATTAATCGCAATCTGCTGATAATAACGCGGTTGCCGCCCCTTACTATCAAAGAAATAATCAAAACTGGCAATCTGTTCAGCTTCAGGAGTTTCAATCCCCTTAAACTTTTTGTACTTCTGCCAAAGCTCGTCAGGACTGGGAAAATTATCCAGACTCAACTCACGCTCGATCGCATCCGAAAGTCCTGATTGATCATGCTCCAAAAATCCATCGCCATTTGAGCTAAACGCCACAGGCAAATCCAAAATATCAGCATAGTCCAAAGCCTGCTGCATCCCTGCGCCAACAGGAAACGTATTTTTCTTGGCTTCGATTATAGCGATCGGGATATTTGGCTTGTAATACAACACATAATCCGCCTTTTTTGCCTCACCTCGTTTCGTCTTTTCCCCCTGCACATAAATCCGACCATCCGTAAAATAGACCTGTTCGCGCACTTGCTTACAAATATCCCACCCCGCAAGCAGCAAAGCAGGCAAAATATATTGCGTACAAATATCCTGTTCTGAAAGATCCTGTTTATCGGTCATCAATAAATCAACCTATATTTTTTGGAAATCTTTCATTAATTATAATAGGACTTACACAAAAAACGAAATGCAGTGGCAATTCATGAATTGCCCTACGATAAAATGATGACTTCAAGCCATTTTTGTGTAATTTCTCTATAAAATAAGGCGATCGCCCAACAACTCAATTTATCTCTTAAAAAGGATTTGGGTAGATCGTGGCTATAACGGTAAAACCTTCATTACCAAGCAGAAGAATATAAAGCAAAAGCACTAGACTTTTTCAATCAAATGGAAGCACTGAAACAAATCGAGAGAGTTAACAAAGCGTTTAAAAAAGGAGCAATATAATGAACATCAAAATTATCAGCACTAAAGTTGATGGCCTGACAGAAGCATGGGAAGCCTAGTTGAAAGTTTGCCGTAAGGAACGAACGGAAAAATAAATTACCACTAAATTGACGAAACCTCAGATTTCCAGATTTACTTTTTTTGGTGCGTTATTAAACTGCCCACCCCTAATCATGAAATGATCACAGTCAAAAATCATGCGTCGGTGATTGAAGGAGCAAAAGCCAGATCATTAGAATATTGACGGATTAAGTCAATATCTGAGATTTTCCATGCTCTGATATCTTGACAATGATGTCCAACTAATAGCCCCCAGAGCTTTCCATGAGTTAAAACTGGTGCAACTAAATTTGAACGCACTTGCATACTTCTTAAAAAATCTTGATGGCAAGCACTAATGGTCGCCTTCTCAATATCATCAGTAGCCTTTATACGTCCCTCCAAATAAAGTCCCGCGTATTCTAGATTGAAGCAATCATCAGCTCCTGTTGAACCAATGATTGAATATTTCTTTTCACTTATAGATTCAAAAGTGACTTGCCCTTTCCATTGTTTGTAGAAATAATATAAAACTACGCGATCAACATCAAGCTGCTCTCTTAAACTATGCAGCGCGTCACTAACAATTTGATCTTGTTGTAGCTTATTGGTGATGCGACTTAAAACTGAACTCAAATCGCGATTAGCAGGATTCATTATGGCAATAGAAATGGTTAAATCTTTATTAAAGACGGGCAAAGTAACAAATCAGTGACTGATCTGTTATAAAACAATCGATGATTGTCTGATGATCGCTATTTTAGTCTAATTATCTAGTCACGAGTCCCAAATTGCCTAAAGAATATCGAGCTACAGGAATAAATCTTAAGGGAATGCCCTTGGGTGAGAGCGATCGCCTATTAACGATCCTCACCAAAGAGCATGGCTTGATCAGAGCTGTCGCCGCAGGGGCTCGAAAACACCGCTCGGCAATGGCAGGGCGATCAGGCTTGTTTGTGGTCAATGATCTGCAAATTTCCGTGGGGCGAAATATGGATCGCATTAAGAATGCTGAAGTTTTGCAATCTTTTGTCGGTTTGGGGAAGACTCTAGCCAAGCTTACTGCCGCCCAATATTTATCAGAATTGGCTCTGATGCAAGCATTATCCGCCCAACCTCAAGAAGAGCTGTTTTTATTACTAGTCGAGCATCTCAACCGCATTCAGGATGCTGAAAATCAAAATGTATTGGCGCATTTGAATCATGGGACATATCATTTGCTAGCGATCGCAGGATTTGCGCCCCAAGTACATAGCTGTTGCATTAGCCAAAGCCCAGTTATAGCCAATCGTGAACAGCAAAAATGGAAAGCAGGTTTTAGCATTGTCGGCGGCGGAGTCATCAACCTTGAAATAACCGATCTACCAAGTGACGGTAATCCGAACTCTGATGGCGCTGAGTCAAGCATGAATGAGGCTATACATAATCGCATCAGTCACTACCTAACAGCCGCTGAACTTCTGGCTATGCAAGAACTTGCCCAGACTGATTTAGCAGATAATATTTTAGAAACGAATACAACAGATTGGCTTGCAGTTGAAAGATTGTTACGAGCCTATGCACAGTATCATTTTGATAGACCAATCCAGTCTTCGGCTCTGATTGACAACTGTTTTTTTAATATATGACCCATTTATTCGATCCACCCACACCAAATCTGCCAGAGATTCCCGATCCCCACCATGCTGATACTCATGCGAACAATGGCGATACAGTCGGAACTCCTGAATTACTAACCGATTCATTGCCAACCGATTCTAAGTCGGTTCTTCGCAATCCTAATTTTTTATCACTGTGGACTGGACAGGTATTTTCGCAGATCGCGGACAAAATCTTTTTAGTACTTGTGATTGCGATCGTTTCTACACAATTTCAGCATGAGGGCGAAACGATTAGCGGTTGGGTCTCCGCAGTCATGGTGTCATTCACAATTCCCGCGATTTTGTTTGGATCGATCGCTGGCGTATATGTGGATCGTTGGAATAAAAAAACAGTTTTAGTTAGTTCTAATATTCTGCGCGGACTATTGGTTCTCAGTATTCCCCTGTTACTCTGGGTCACCAAAAATAGTGTGCTACCTTGGGGCGCACCGACTGGCTTTTGGGGGTTATTATGCATTACTTTTCTGGTCTCTACCTTTACGCAGTTTTTCACCCCTGCCGAACAATCAGCGATTACGCTCGTAGTCGAGAAACCAAAGTTATTGTCAGCAAATTCGCTTTACACAACCACGATCATGGGGGCGCTAATTTTAGGATTTGCCCTTGGCGAACCACTTTTAGCCCTATCTGATCATCTTTGGCATAACGTGGGTCAAGAAGTCCTTGTTGGCGGTAGCTATTTGGTCGCGGGGATTATCTTGATTTTGTTGAAAACAGGCGAGACCAAGGAAGACTTACACCGTGATAGCTTTCACCTCTGGAATGACATCAAAGAGGGTTTGCAATATCTCAATCATAAGAAGACTTCCCTATCGGCTCTGATCCAACTAATTTGTACCTTTTCAATTATTGCGGCGTTGACAGTACTTGCCGTGCGCTTAGCCGAAGTCATGCCCGAAATAAAATCGGAGCAGTTTGGATTTTTATTAGCAGTAGCCAGTTTGGGGATGGCGATTGGTGCAGGAATTGTCGCAAAACTAGGCGATCGCTGTAGCCGTCAAATGCTTTCTTTAATTGGCTCCCTTGGGATGTCAGTATTTTTGGGGATGTTGGCGGTTTTTAGCGATCGCTTTGGTTTAGGGTTAATTGCGATCGCGGGTACGGGGATTTTTGCTGGGTTATGTGTAATTCCCATGCAGACCGTGATTCAAGAAGAAACTCCCGAAGATATGCGTGGCAAAGTCTTTGGATTGCAAAATAACGCTGTGAATATAGCCCTCAGTCTGCCCCTATCAGTGGCAGGAATTGCCGAATCTTATTTCGGATTGCAGCAAGTAATTTTTGGGCTGAGTGCGATCGCGCTAGTCACGGGTGTGTTGGCTTGGTATATTGCGCGTCAACTGGTTGAGCAGTAATGACTGAACAAACTATCGAACAAGCATTGATCGAAA
>JANNDZ010000056.1:0-4126 GCA_031378395.1 Pseudanabaena sp. OTE_75_metabat_487_sub | reverse complement strand
GATCCACTACTGGACTCTTTGGAAGTTGCCCTTGTTCAGCGCCAGAACTCCTCAAGAAGTTTTGACCGAAGTTCAAGCTTGCCGCTCTAGCTATCCTGGTAGCTACATCCGTGTTGTTGCTTTCGACAACATCAAGCAATGCCAAGTCCAAAGCTTCATCGTACACAAGCCTAACGCTGCTCGTTACTAAGCTTTAACAAACAAAAAAGCCCCGCATTGCGGGGCTTTTTTGTTATTTGCTATATTAATAGACAGCAATGCCAAATCCCCAAATTAAGACTATGACAATTACTTTAGATTTACCTCAAGAATTGGAACAGGAGCTATCTGTGGAAGCAGGAAAAATTAGTTTATCCTTACCAGAATATATCCTTCAACTTCTAGCTGTTAGAAAATTTCTAGAGTGTCAGTTTAGAACTGGAGCAGAATTAGTGAGTTATTGGCAAAGTGAAGGACTGATTAGTTCGCGTCCTGAGATTAAGGATAGCCAAGAATATGCTCGCCAAATCCGCCATGCAGCAGAACATCGTCAACATTTATAAAGTGATTTTATGTATGTTTTAGATACTGATGTTCTAATTGATGTTTTGAGAGGGCATCAACCTGCGATCGCATGGTTTACAACTTTATCAGAATTGCCCAGTATTCCAGGTTTTGTCGTGATGGAGTTAATCCAAAATGCTCAAAATAAGCAAGAAGTTAATCAAGTTTTTAAGCTGACTGCACCTTTATCATTAATTTGGCTGACTGAGATTGATTGCGACAATGCTTTGTCAGATTTTAGTAAATATCGTCTTTCTGATGGAGTAGGACTATTGGACGCATTAATTGCTCATTGTGCCATTAGCAAAAATAAGTCTCTTTGTACTTTTAATGTCAAACATTATCGGGTTATTCCTAACCTGAGAATTATTCAACCCTATGAGCGATGATTACTGAGTTAGCTTAGTTTTACTGCAAATTGCATACAGGCATAAATATCTTCTCTTATTAGAGATGGATATTCCTCAATGACTTCTTCAATCGAATCACCTGCACCCAAAAACTCCATTATCGTCTGTACTGTAATCCGAGTATTAGCGATAATTGGTCGCCCGTTGCAAATGTCTGGATTAATAGTTACTCTATTTTTCATAAAAATGTCGCAATAACATTTGCATTTAAGTATAATAAGGTTAGTATAAGGCAAGACCAAAGTATGAAATATCTTGTAGTTATAGAAAAAATGCAAACAGGGTATTCTGCATATTCGCCAGATGTTTTAGGCTGTGTTTCTACGGGTGCAACTCTGGAAGAGGTTAATAAAAATATGCAAGAGGCTATTGAGTTTCACATCGATGGTCTTATCGAAGAAGGACTAGAAATTCCTAAGCCTTCTACCTAATCTGCTTATGTTGAAGTTGCTGCATAATGTTATGGAAAACACCTCAGACACGAATTGGACTAAACTTGACGCTCTGTCAGAATCAAAAATTGATACATCAGATATTCCACCTTTGACTGAGGATTTTTTCCATCAGTCTCGCTGGTGGAAGCCCGTATCTCCGATGAATGCTATCGAAGAAATTTTAGAAAATTTTGGTTTGACTAAATTGATGCAGGAAGTAGAAGTGGATGAGTTACTATTTGGTGATGCTGCTTACTCCTACTACCAATCAATGAAGTTAAATATTTCACAAGCTTAACAGAATACTTTTTATTTACGGAGTTTAATAAAGTTGATTCCAGATTTTCAGTCAGCAATGTTACCACTATTAGAGAAAATGCAAGATGGTAATACATATGATTCAAGTTTGCTCAGAAATCATGCAATAAATCACTTCAAGATAACGGAAGAAGAGCAACAGACAAAAACCCCTAACGACAAACAAATACTATTTTTCAATAGAATTGCTTGGTCTATTTCTTATCTCAGGACTGGAGGTCTGATTTTTAGCCCTGAAAGAGGGAAATATAAGATTTCTGATTTGGGCTTAAAGGTTCTAAAGCGACCTCCTCAAAAAATAACTATAAGATTTTTAAAAGAGATTAACCCAAACAAGAGTACTGAAAATATAGAAGAGGCTAATCCATCGAACGAGCAATCTGAAAATTTAATTCAAACTCCCGACGAAATGATAGAAGAGGGGTATAAAAGGATTAAAGTAGAACTATCAAAATTATTGTTGAAAACCTTAGAAGAGATTTCTCCTTATAAGTTTGAAGAGATTGTATTAGATCTTCTAATAAAAATGGGTTATGGGAAATCTGATTTTAATAATGGAAAAGCAACAAAAAAATCTGGTGATGAAGGCATTGATGGAATTATCAAGGAAGACAAGTTAGGACTTGACAAGATTTATATCCAAGCTAAAAGATGGAAAAAAGAGACAAAAATTGGGAGACCAGAAATCCAAAAGTTTGTTGGTGCATTAGATGGAAAAAGAGCAAAAAAAGGGATTTTTATGACTACAGCTTTCTTCACAAAGGAAGCCATAGTTTATGCTGATAATACAAGCAATGCAACTGTAGTCTTGATAGATGGAGAAAGGCTAACTAATTTAATGATCGAATATGAGGCTGGTGTTACTGTTAAAGAAATAATAAAAATCAACAAAATTGATTCAGACTATTTCATCGAAGAATAAGTGAATACGACAATTTGTACTATATCAATTTCAAATTGATTGTAGAGAGATAAGATTAATCGCTGGTCGTTGATTTTTGATTAGGGGGCGATCGCTTTGTGTTGGGAGATGAATGGGCGATCGCAGTTTGTTGATATTTGATTGGTGCGATCGCTTTTTTGGTAGAGAGATGGATGGGAGATCGCCCAAAAGTTTTAACAATCCTCTACTCTCATATTTGAGCAAAGTCTAGAAGCAAGACTTTCTTTATTCCATCAGACTTGATTAGGTATAAGTTCGACCGCGCCAACTTTTGGGTTTGGTAAGCGCCGAAATCCAGATACGTATCACTGCGACAGGATCGGCGAGGGGGGAGAGCCAAAACCAAAAGCCAACTTCGGTATAGCTAGTGCGAATTCCAAACACAAGTAAGGATCGGATAAATACCAGAAAGGCATTGAGCCAAAATAGAATATTCATTAATATCGATGGTGCTGGTTGCCAAATTGATAGTGCAATTAGCATTAATATCGGCAAACCCTGAACTGCCGTGAGTAACAGACAATCCGCAAAGGTTTGGCTTGGGGTCGAGGCATCCTTAAGATCAAGCGATCGCCCCCTTTCGCGCCATGTTTCCGCCATAGAGGTATACATACGCACCTGCATCAATGCTGCACCATCTAGAAAGCCGACCTTTGCGCCACGTTGCGCGGCAGCTCTAGCAAGGGTGACATCATCGCAAAACGATGATTTAGCTAATTCATATCCATTTAACTCGACCAATTTGGCACGTTTGGATAGGAAACATTGACCATTTGCCATCACCCGATCTTTCGTAAACTGAGTGCGATCGCCTGTTGCCCCAAAACGAAAAATGAGCGTGATCAATAGCGCCGGTTGAAGCCACTGCTCGCCTGCGGTCTTAAGAATAAATTTTGGTGACAGAGACACAATATCAAAATTATCAATTGTGGCTTGATTCACAAAACTGGCAACCAAACCCTTTTGCGGTAATGTATCGGCATCAATTCCAAGTACCCACTCACTAGTCGGATCACTATTTAAAAAACCTGTATGCAAAGCCCAAGGACGACCAACCCAACCTTCAGGCAAAGGATCATCAGTAATCAGTCTTAAAGGAATCGGGAAATCCTTTTGTAAGTTCTGTACATATTCGGGAGTGCCATCTTGCGATCGGCTGTCCACAATAATAATTTCTTTGGCGGCTTGATCGCGCAAACCTTCTAAACATGTCGGCAAGCGCTCAATTTCATTGAGTGTGGGGATAACAATCGAAACTTTAGGATCTTGTTTAGCTAAGGCTTCGGCAGATGGCTCAAGCGGTAATAATGGTGCAGAGCGATCGCGGGCAGTGCTAAGACGTTTAAGCAGCACAAGTGTAGCGGGGACTTGCAACAGCAAAAAAAAGATCGGGATAACTATTAAAAAAAGCGGATTATTCAACTTCGATGGAGATGCTTACGTTCTTGAAACTTAATCCTATCGTAAAATCAAGCCGC
>JANNDZ010000769.1:0-2326 GCA_031378395.1 Pseudanabaena sp. OTE_75_metabat_487_sub | reverse complement strand
ATTTTTTGAGTAGCGATGCTTGCTAGAATATTTCTAGAATTTTGTTTGATTAATAAATCATATTTAAGAAAACTGCCATGGACTTCGTAACCTCCCTATTTTCCAGCATTAATTTCCAGCTGATTTTTCAATTGACCTGCTTGGCTCTGATTGTCATTTCTGGCCCCGTCATCATCTTTTTGTTATCTGCGAACAGTGGCGATTTGTAATTAAGCAACAAAAAAGAGGACGGTGCAACGCACCGTCCTCTTTTTTGTTGCTTAATGGTTACGTCATTTTGCGTTTTGGTGTTATTTAGCTACAGCTATAGTCGCTACACGACTGGAAATACTAGTTATAAAGTCAACAAAGAAGCGATCGCCTTGTAACGCAGTAAAAGTTTTTTGACATATTTGTTGAAGCGTTTTGAGCATTGCAGGATTAGAGCTAATCGCAGATTGGATTTCAGATTGCTGCTCTAGGTACTCCACAAAGCTCATGCCGCCAATATGGGTTAGATAGGCAGCGGTAACAGCTTGCATGGAGCCGCCGATCGCATAGGTGATTGCATTAACTTTAAAGAAAGAAGCGATCGCGGAAGTTGCTATTTCGATACAACCAAGTTGTAATAACTGCTGCGCGATGGTTAGACCAAATTGCTGGGCTTGCTTGAAATTTAGGGGGCGATCGTAGATTTTGGCGAGATCGATCAACATCTGGGTATTAATTGCGGCTCCAGCCAGTAAATCGATCGCGGGGATGGGGTTAGCAAAGACCGTCGTAGCAGCAATTAATTGATAGCGACTGATGATTGTGGATGAATCTTGGCGACGTTCTTGATGAATTGTGCCATTGATTTCTTGCAACAAGTTTTTGAGTTGCAGGTTGATATTGTGAATTAGTAAATCTTCCCACTCGTTAGAAAGAATTTCTTCAATACGTTCTTTTAAGGGCTTTACATCGGGTGGAACATCTTCCCACCATTCATGACTCGAATCGTGACGCTCAGAAGCTTCAGCATTGGCATATTGCCGCACCTTGATCGGACTAGGCTGAGCCGCGATCGCCACAATATCTGTAGCCGCTAAAAAATGCTCGGTACGCTCTTGCAGCTTAGTTAACACATGTTCGCGATCGCTTGGCAGATATAAGTCTGTCTTGTTAAGCGCCAGAATTACGCGCTTACCCAATCCTGCAAGACGATCAAGTTCGTGATATTCGCTATTCGTTAAATCTCCTGCTGTCACAAAAATCATCAGATCGGCATTCTGAGCTATTTGCAGAGCTTCTAGTTCTCTCTGTTGCCCTATTGCGCCCATTTCTTGCGTCCCTGACGTATCCAGCAAAGAAATTTGACGCTTGACTTTGTTTTCGCTATGAATCGGTGTAATACCAACAGCCGAAAAGTCGATCCCTTGATAAGCATATTCTTGACGCGCGATCGTAGTACCAATTGCTGCACCAGTTTTACCCGCCTTACGTCCTAACAAAGCATTAATTACTGAAGTTTTGCCTGCGGAACCTGTGCCGAAAACAACGATCCGAAAATGATTTTTTTGTAAATTACTGGTGATTTGTTGCGCTTGCTCATCTAAAGTAACTCGCTTACTGAGATCAGCAATTTTAGCGATCGCCTTTTGCGCTTGCTGTAACTCTTTAAATAAATAACTGCGATCGAGTACTGTCGGCTGCTCTAGATCTGAAGCAAAGCTCTTGCGCACATTCACAAACAAAAGCGTACCGCCGATCATCAGCGTAGTTATGCTCAGCAAGTGCCAGTCATGCTCTAGTGAAAACAACCCATTTGCGATCGCGGCAACACTAACAATTCCTAAACCTATCAACAAATTTTTTGGCAAACTTCTGCCAGACAAGACTGTGCGATAGTTCAGCATTCACAACTTACTTTTGAAAATTTAATCTTAAGTGTCTTAAGCGTACAGTTTTACCATAAGCATCAAGACAGCAATAAAAATTTTATAGCAATCTCTGGTCGAAAAAGCAGAAGTACTAATTACAAGCCCTGCTGCTGTGAGAATATTGCTTTATGAGATTTTCAAAAGAAAAAATACCCATGTGTAGGGGCAGGTTTAGCTACTAGTCAATGGTTTACCCATAGATTTCTTTCAAAACCTGCCCCTACAGGGATTTTCTTCACTTTAGGTCAATACCCATCATAAATTTTTAGATACAGGCAAATGCTCAACGGAACGAATATATTTTTAATTGGAATGATGGGTGCTGGCAAAAGCACCGTCGGTAAGCTCTTAGCCCAAAAACTCAACTACAACTTTTTAGATACCGATCCCCTGATCGAACAATGTGCGGGGAAATCAATTCCTGAAAT
>JANNDZ010000029.1:0-2042 GCA_031378395.1 Pseudanabaena sp. OTE_75_metabat_487_sub | reverse complement strand
AGAATCGAATCGAGAATCTCCTGTTTGCGATGGTTATAAGTCTTGCGATCGCTCCTCTCTAATTGCTTAAAGTAGTCATAATTTGCCACGGTGAGAAATTCGACAATCTGACAGTCTTCTGGGCTATCTTGACTTGCTTGTGTTAGCAATGTTGGCGTGGTGATCGCAAAACTTGGATTAGAGTAGTCATGGCGATCGTACATCTGAGTAAAGGCTTCATTGAGATTTTGATGGCCAGTATGAAAGAGATTCCATTTACCAAAGCCGTAGTCTCGAAGGTCGAGATCTTTAACGACGCAGTAAGCCATGTAGTTAGATACCGAATACTCATAGTCGAGTTTTTGGCGTACTGTTTTAGAAAATTGCGACTCGCCGATCATCTTCGCGGCTTTTTTGGGGTCAATATTGCAAATCACTGTGTCGCCTGTAAACTCATCGGTTTCATGGCTAATGAGATTCATCGCCTGAACTCCCATAACCGTTCTATCGACAACTTTAAAACTGGTAACTTCATAATTGAGCAACACTTTTCCCCCGTTAGATTCAATCATCTTAACTAATGAGTTAATCACATGCTCAAAATGCTGGGTTGGGTAATAGGCTCCTGCTTGATAACCTCGAAATAGCACTACCCACGCATAGAATGAAAGTTGATTGGGCGGCAATAAAAAATCTGGCCATTGCAGTGCTAATAGAGTTTGAGCAGCTTGTGGCAGTTGAAATTTGTCAAATACATCCTGAAGCGTACTATTGAGATATTGAACTGTAGAGATCACCTCAATTGGATGTTTGAATAATTCAAGCGGATTAATGGGCGGAGACAATTTCTTTAGCCCCTTGCCAGTCGTTTCCACGGCATCTACGAATTGGCGAAGGCGATCGCTAGCTGCTGGGAAGAGCGCAGACAATCGCTGAATTAGTTCCTCTGGATCTGAGGGAATATCAACAGCATAGTTTGGCATTCGCATATGGTCAAAGCCTTTGGGATCGTAACGTTCAAAGGTGACTTCCTGCTCTAGCCCCAGTTTTTTTAGCACTCGATTCACAGTTTGACCTTCACCACAGTCCCAAACATAGTGAAATTGAGCGTTAAACTTATACTTTTTTGCCATCGTAAACGTATGCCCAAAGCCACCAGGATGCTCGTGAGCTTCGAGAATTTGGACAGTCTTGCCTGAATGAGCCATCAGAGCACCAAAGGTCAAGGCTGACAAACCACTACCAACAATCAAGTAATCCGTTTTCATATTAGAGTTCCTACACGGTTTTAACTAGATTCTGTTTTGATCAACATAATGTCCAAGATCGCCACTTACAGCAATTCCTGAATAAACGAACCATAATAAATTTCAAGAATTTATTTGTTCTAATTTGAACGCAAAGCGCTGTATGAATTAGTCGAAAATTCGCCCAAATAATTGCGGGGTTACAGTTTACGGAGAGAAGTTTTATTTATCATTATTATTTCTCTTAAAAAACTAGTAAAACGGCAAAGTGCGCAGTCAATTATTTTAATTAGGGCTAATTGACTATTTTTATGTAGTTTTAAAATCGATTTCGGCATCTAGAAATCAATTGAGCAAAAATCTGACTCATCTCATTACTTTGTCAGACAGTTGTTTTATTTCCTGAATGAATTGATTGAGTACAATATAAAATGTAATCGAAAATCCCTTAATCCAGCTTAATTCACTTTATTTGTTAATGTTTATCATAAATTTATGACAAATTACCGATCGCCTGAACCATCACTGCATTGCATCGGAGCATTGCCCAAGCTTGTGGCGGCGATCGCCCTAACTACTTATTTCTATATCCCTAATAACGCAAAAGCCGAAACCTATATTAATAACCGCACTTGCCCTGCGGATTTTCCGAGCTTAAGCGCAGCATTGGCTAAGGATTTGCCAGACTATCTCAACCGTGTCTATAGCCGTTTGCGGATTAAACGTGAGGTGATGACTATTAGTCAGCCAGAGCTAGAGCCTTTGACCCTAGCTCCCGATCAAGCTCGCGATCGCCTCCCACAGCAAGTATTCTTA
>JANNDZ010000932.1:0-3342 GCA_031378395.1 Pseudanabaena sp. OTE_75_metabat_487_sub | reverse complement strand
AAATAATCATGCCAAGTTTTTTAGCAGGACTTCATGCTACTAAAAACTCATTTAGAAAATTACTGAAATCAATTGTTATTTTTTGTCCAACTAAGGCTACACTGTTTGACTAAATTAGCTTTAGTTCAAACCACCTAGCGTTGCAGCATTGGTATGTCTCTATCATTGCCACCTAGAAATAGATCACTCCCAGCACAAGACATAGACAATACGTCTGTGATGGTGATGAAGGATCTCAAAGACCTGCTCAGACGGATGAGTCAGGATCAAAACAAAATCCATGAGCTGTTGAGCTTTTTGGGTTACGCTCTCCGCAGCTTTAGTAACCTCAACCAATTTTTAGAATTAATCCCCTTAATTGCCAGTCGTGTAACTGACTCTGATGGTGGTGCGCTAATTTTATTTAAAGCCAGTGGACAAATACGCCTTGAGTCCCTACATTGCCCTGAGCGCAATCAAGGCGGCATGAAAGCGCAACAAGTAAGAACTGCGATCGAACGTGCCATCCAACAGGTCTTAACAGGTAGTCCATCCGCTCTTGATGAGATGGTAAGTCGTTATCTAGGAGCTGATGTACATTTGTACGGCACTTCGGTTTTAGTAAAAAATGCAGTGCGCGGTCGTCTTTATATATTTAGCCGCAAGCCAGATTATATCTGGACAGATAATAAGCGCACTTTGATGCGCCTAGTTGCCGATCAAACTTCAGTGGGTCTAGAAAATCATGAGCTCACAACCGAACTAATCAAAAAAGAGCGTCAAGATCGCGAGATGGAGATCGGTGCAGAAATTCAACGCCAACTCTTGCCGCGTAACTGTCCTAAAATCCAAGGTATTGAGATCGCGGCTTGCTGCTCTACAGCTAGTAGAGTTGGGGGTGACTATTATGATTTTATCCCGATGCAAAGAGGCGATCGCTGGGGCTTTGTGGTCGGCGATGTCATGGGCAAAGGTGTGCCCGCAGGATTGATCATGACGATGACAAGGGGGATGTTGCGAGCAGAAGTACTAAATAACCATTCCCCTAGCAAAATTTTGGAACATCTCAATGAGGTGATGTATGAGGATCTAGAAAAATCCCATCGCTTCGTAACCATGTTCTATTCAGAATATGATCCCGCAACCCAAATTCTTGCTTTTAGTAATGCCGCTCATACCCCTGCATTACATTGGCGAGCCAAGACCCGATCAGTACATGCTCTTGACACGATGGGCGCTTTGATTGGCTTAGAAGCTGGCTCTAAATATGAAGAAAGTAGTACTCACCTCAAGTCAGGTGATGTCGTCATCTATTACACTGATGGCTTCACAGAGGCGGCAAGTCCAGAAGGCGATCGCTTTGACGAAGAAAACCTTCGCAAAGCTTTAGACTGGGCATGTCAGAATTGTTTCCCCCTTTCCGATGATGTGACTCGCCCACAGATGATTCTTGACTACATCTTCCAAGAAGTGCAAAACTTTATTGGAGAAGGGCATACTCATACTGATGACATGACCCTCGTCGTTCTGCATATCAAAGATCAAGCTCTAGTAAATTAACCCAATACTAAAATATTATGTTTGACTTAGCCCAAGCCCATCATTTAGTAACTATTGTTACTAGCGTTGACTTACCGTCTCATCTTTCAGCGATCGATGTTCCTATGAATTTACATTTCAATATTGCCGATTTGCATTTACACATAAATATGGATTTACTTGCTCAACAATTTAAGGGAGATGTAATGGGTGATTTAGGAAGAGGTTGGAGCGGTTTTGTAAAATCTGGTCAAATTTGGGCTTTGATTATTGGTGTAGTAGTAGGATACCTATTTAGAAGTATTACTAATACATAAAAGATAAGCTGCACCCAGTGCAGCTTATCTTTTATGTATTAGTGGTAATGAATGGCGGGGGACGGATTTGAACCATCGACCTTCGGGTTATGAGCCCGACGAGCTACCAGGCTGCTCTACCCCGCGTTGTTTCGCTTAGCTAATATAACATGGTTTTATGTAATTGCAAGCATTTGACTAAAGTTTTTTAAAAATGTCTCTGTGCAAGGCACAGAGACATTTTTAAAAAACTTTGTCACCCCTCCGCAACGCCGTCTTACCTCAGTTGTTTGACCCGGTAAAACCAGGTGGAGCCGAGGCGCAACGCCTAACTTAAGTTCCCAGATGCTGGTCTGGTATACTGCGGCGAAGACTGCCAAAGACTCCGAGAAAACAATTATCGATCAAGACACATTATCGGTAGTCACGCACGCCACAGAGGAGCTTGAACTAATTATAGCAAGCTAAAACTAAAAAGTAGGAATGTCGCAAAGCGACATTCCTACTTTTTAGTTTTAGCTTATGCGATCACTTACTGAATTATTTGAGGCTATCTGCTAGCCAATATACTAAAGGCGCGATCGCAAGTGCTGGCAAAAAAGAGGCAACTCTGACTTTAGCTAGCTCTAATAAATTTAAGCCCAGTCCTAACAGCATCAAGCCACCGACACCAGTAATAATTAATACCGATGGAGCATTAGCTGGATCAGGTAAGCTTTGAGCTAAATTTCCTGCTAAAAGCGATAGACTGCCTTGGTATAAGGCAACTGGTAAAGCCGAGAAACCTACACCGATCCCGTAAGTACTAGCAAATACAATTGAAATAAATCCATCAAGGGCTGATTTGAGAGCCAAAAGATTATCATCGCCTCTCAGCCCATTATTGAGGCTGCCGATAATTGCCATTGGACCAATGCAAAATAATAGACTTGCCGCCACAAACCCTTCAGTAAATTTTCCTTTGCCCTTAAATTTCGCTTTTAGCCAGTCACCAACCGATTCTAAACGCTTCTCGATCTGTCCTAATTCGCCAATTACACCACCAACAATTAACGAAATAAGTGACAATATCACCCCATCAAGAGCACCTGCTTTAACTTTGAGTAAGCTATTAGCCATATTAATACTGACAAAAATAGTGATTAGCCCGATCGCTTGTTTGAGAATTGGTAAAACCTGAGACAGGAATCGCCCACGTAAAATTAGTCCTAAAAATGTTCCGAAGGCGATCGCCAAAACATTAATCCAAGTCCCACTGGTTTTTGTCCAAAAATCTAGCATTTAGTTCAGTTTGTTCTGCCTCTAGGCTTCAAATATAACAACAACCAGAGTCAGTTGCTTGGTGTTCACCTCTAATTTGGGTTTTCCTGTAAACCTTTGCAACTTTTTGCCCCGTCTCTTGACTTTACTAAATATAGTAAAGGGAATTAACTTATCGATTGCGTAGCAATCAGATACTTGTTTGAATGCATATAGCGTTTCCCCTTAGTGAAGTAGAGGTTTGTTTTCCCGCCTGCGGCGGGAAAAC
>JANNDZ010000760.1:0-10841 GCA_031378395.1 Pseudanabaena sp. OTE_75_metabat_487_sub | reverse complement strand
CAACATTTTTGGGTTTTATATGGATCATTTTTTCCTTGGAGTTCCCTTACACCTTGATGTAACAACAATTTGTAGTTACAATAAGCTTGATGTTAACGTAAACTAATAATGAAGTTTGAATGGGACGAAGCAAAGCGTCTTGCCAATCTTCGTAAGCATGGAATTGATTTTCTAGATATTTCTGTCGTGTTTGAAGGAGATACATTAACAGTTGAAGATAATCGCTATGATTATGGTGAGCAGCGTTTCGTCACATTTGGTTTATTACAAGGTTTAGTTGTTGCTATTGTCCATAGCGATCGCAACGTTTCTATCCGCATTATTTCTGCAAGAAAGGCAACTAGATATGAACAAAAAATCTATTTCGAGGAAGTCTTTGACTGATTGGCAGAGGCTTGAGGCTATGACTGATGAAGATATCGATCTGTCAGATTGTCCAGAGATTACTCCTGAAATATTTGCCAAGGCAATTGTAAAGCGCGGTGGGTTGCCTGTTACGAAAAATAAAGCACAGATTACACTTCGGATTGACAGTGATGTTTTAGATTGGTTTAAATCTCAGGGACGTGGTTATCAAACCCAGATTAATTCTTTGCTACGGGCTTATATGGAAGCTAGAAAATAGCAATCGCATGTTCTCAAAGATAAAAACTAATTGCGATCGCAAAATTCATCAACTCAACCAAAACTGCGATCGCATTTCTCAAAGATAAAAACTAATTGCGATCGCAAAAAATCCTCAAGCTACTCAAAACTGCGATCGCCTTTTCTACATCTCGTCCCAGATATCCAATAAGTACTTCAGGCTAGATAAATGATTGGTTGATCTACATCTTTTAATCAGTGATTCAAAATATCTCTTGTCTTCAATGGTTTTTGGTCTTTCTTTTTTATAAAACAAGCCAAATTCTTGCAAATATTGCTTGAGGTATTTTTCGTGAAATCTGGCTTTGGTAATATATTCAGGTGGACAACCCATTAATTCGGGATCGTTGGCGAGAATGTCAAAGTAAGGCTGAAAAATTGTGGGAAAGTCGGAATTGCCTTTGGCTGAGTATTGAGTAGGAATATCAGCATTGCCTAACGCCCAAGTTTCAAGACAACAATTTTGAACAATGATGTGAAATTCTGTAGTTTGAGTTTGATCTATGCCTAGTTTGGTTTTGAAGTCTTCCAGTTTGGCGTGAATTTCATCGAATCTAGTTTGATAAGGATCATCTTCTGAATCTACACAAAAGAAGAAATGATCGATGTTGTTATAGTTTTTGATGTCTAGTAAACATTCTTCTAATCGGGAGCGTCCTCCATAGATTTTTGGAGCGCTTACCATGTTGGGATAGCCATTACCTGCGATGATTCGACATGAGTTATTGGTCATATCTTCAGGTTTTTCTACAAAGCTAATCTTAGGAAATAGATGTGATAGCCAAGCTTTGTATACTTTAGGTTCTGTTTTCGCTCCTTCAACTAAGAACAAAAGATTCACGCAGTTTCTTCCTCATGTTCGAGTAAGTTAATTAGTTGAGTAAACTTGTCTAGGCTAGATGCTGTATTGAGTTCAGGGATATCTACAGCTTTTCTAGTTCTGATTGTGCCGTTAGTTCTGCTCACTAACTGCCAAGTCTTCCAAGGGATGTTATTGATGATATAGGGATGATGGCTGGTCAGAATAAATTGTAGATTAGGCGATTTGTCTAGAATAAAGTCTGTTAATTGAGGCATACAGTTAATGCCTAAGCTATTCTCAAATTCATCAACGACAAATACTGATCCTTCAGGAGCAGTTGTTATTTCTATCAAATAGGTTAGGGTAACGTACATACCAGATGAGATTCGATGTTGAGGAATCCAGTTTTCTGAGCCATGTTCTTGAATTTCAAGGAGAAGGTTATAGTTTTTATCAGATTGTTTATTTACAGTGATTCTGATATCTTTTACACTGGGGAAAATTTCAATATAAGCTTCTTTGATCTCATCAAATATTTGTGGAAAATATTTTTTTAGGTAGTATGCTTTAAGTATTGTCGCAAAATTTATAGAAGCTTCTTTAAATGTTTCTAGAGCTTTGGTATAAGCATTCCGATCGGTATTTATTGATTTTAACTGAGCATTTAAAGATGGGGATAAAATCAAGCTATTAGGATCTAAACCAAAAGATATTTCTACATTTTGAAGTGTTTCATTGAAAATAAATCTTTTGAAGGCATCGGCTATTGGGGCTATAGATTCTTCTTCGGCGAGAAGATTAATTGCACTTTCAGTTCTTTTAAGTTTTGGTATCTGACTTTGATTTAATGTAGATTCTGTTTTAGCACGATGAAGAATTTCTATAGGCTCGTTATCTTCTGCAAATTTAATGAGCTTTTCATCTGCAATCTCAGAGTGATTTTGCTCACTAGAAAAAGTTGTTTCCGTTGGATTTAATGCTTTTAGATCCCATCTATATTTTTGTCCTAAATGAGAAAAATCAATAGACCATTCTACATCTTCTAACATTTGGACTTCGCCTTGAGCAACATTACAGATTAAATAAAGCGCTTTAAGAATTCTGGTTTTCCCAACGCCTGAAGCACCAACTAAGAGGTTTAAGTTGTCAAAGCAAGTTTTCTCTAGATGCCAATTTTGACTATTATTTCTAAAATTAAAACTATTAATTTTCATATTGCAGTTTTACCACTTTGCTCATAATTTGTAGCTTTAATCTCCATATGATACGAAATTATTTGTAATTGCTATCCTCCTCACTGTCTCTCTAAATCCTATATTTTTTGCATCGCCATGACTAGAAAAGTAGCCATAGGTTTTAAGAACTTGTTTCGCTTTCTCGACTTCAGTTGTCGCTACAGAGGTATCAAGTCTTTTATACACATCTAAACGTGGCTGAGCAAGGTGAGGCATCTCTAATTCACCTAAAATAAGAAGGAAATATGCCTCAATCTTACCAATGTCAACGAAGTTCCTAGAGCCTTCCTTGATTTTAGGTAGTGCTTCAATTTGAGGCATAATCTGATCAAGATCTATCCTCTCTTCTATGATATCTGCATAAATATTTGTATTCCACTCTCTTAAAAATAAAAGTAGGCTTAGTATGTTCCCGTAGACTTGTTCATGTTTAGGAATTGTCTGTAGCACTATTCTTAGTCTTGATATAGTTTGTTCTTGCGCTCTTAAGCTCATTTTAGCTGCTGACATCAAGCCAGCTAAACTACGTTGTAATAGCTCTATTTCATATGAATTCTTATTAGATCTTCTTTGCATCAACTCATTAATACCAAAATATTTAAAAAGGTAATCACAGTAATGTCCTGCTTGAGGTTCTGGTAATCGATAATCTAAATCAATAAAGCGTCTTAGATATCCTGTAGCATCAAACTCTGAGCCATAAAGAGAACGTATTGAGTGGTTAAGCTGACTGCGGTCAATACCAAGAATGAAAACTACGCCAGACGCATCAAATAGATGTTTTACTCGTTCTAAGAGTTCTATTGCATATGTAGGGCGACAGCGATCTAATTCGTCAATTATGATTACTACTTTGGCTGATGGGTTTAAAGATGCCACTTGACTAGCAAGATCCGCAAGAGATTTTCTAAACTCCTTAATTTCGGCTTTGCCTTTTTCATAGTTTTCTATAAGATCTTCTGCGGCAGATGATGCAGCATCGGCAAATCCTTTTTCTATAGCAGGTTCAATATCAATTAACCCATGTGTTGCAATCTTTACACCTAAAGGCAGTAGGCGTTTGAGTAGTGAGTTAACAATTCTTTTATTCTTCTTCACCTGCTCGCTAATTATAATTCCTGCCTCTCCAGATTGACTAGCGAAATCTTCTATTGCTTTTGTTAACTCTCCAACAATTGCAATTAAAGGATCTGGGACAAAATCATTTTGCCAAGCATTGAGATACAGGCAAGCATGACCTTCTTGTTGAAGTTTTACTTGCCACATTTTGAGAAATGTAGTTTTACCTGCCCCCCAAGAAGCATCCAATGCAAGGACAAATGAACCTGAAGTTTGCGTGACAAATTGTGTGAGTGGCGGTTCTAGGTCTTTACGTCCCAATGCATCATTTTTAAATGGATCACCTTCAGGAATCTCTAGCTTAGCATGACGAATCTTCATAGTTTTAATCTGTTTACTGGCTTTTTTAAGACTAAATTTGTAGATTTTCGATTGCGTTGTTTGATTAGGCTGATACTTAGTAAAGCTCAAGGCAATCTATATTTGAACTATTTCTTAATTCCTGAATAACTTCTACTCCAGAACGTAGTATTTTCTCGATTTGACTTGTGGGAACATTTCCACAGCGCAACCAAATCACCTTAGGAGGAGAACCATACAAACGACTTCTCTCCGCAAAATCTGCATCTTGAGTCACAATGCAGAAACCACTATTCTTTGCAAACTCCCATATCTCTGTATCAGTTTTATCCGCCAAATCATGAAACTGAACATGGCTACAGTTTGGGAAAAGATCGACCAACCTCCCGACGAGCTTACGACTCAAGTTTTGATCGAATAGTAATCTCACGCAGCACCCACAACAGCCATCAATCTATGTTCTCGATCAGCAGCAAACTCCAAACACGCCCTGATATCTTGCTCTGTCAATTCTGGGAAATCATCTATGATTTCGGCATGAGACATTCCAGATGCCAACCAACCCAAAACATCATATACAGTAATACGCATTCGACGAATACAAGGCTTACCACCTCGTTTATCCGCCTCAATTGTAATGATATTGCGGTAGTTCATATTTGCCTCTTTTTAAGCAATAAGCTAGTCAAAGTCTAACACAGGGAAATGGATGATGTTTATCTATTAACATAAGATAGGTTCGCAAGATCCCAAGTTTTTTGATTTATTTATGTTAAAGATAAAATCGCATCATTGATCATAATCATCAAAATCATTTAAAAACAAAAAAGCCGCGCAAAGCGCGGCTTTTTTGTAATGAATTGAGAAAGTTATACGTTAACTTCAGCAGGTTTAACTTGAGATAGTAAACTAGTCAGGAAGTCACCTTCGATTACTTCTGTTTCTAAAAGCTTCTCAGAGATCGACTCTAGCAGATCGCGATTCGCATTGAGAATCGCTAGCGCCTTCGCATGGGCATTTTCGACGATGGTTTTGATTTCCTTGTCGATCGCTTCCGAAGTTGCAGGGCTGACATTGCGTGCCATCTCCATACCGCCGAGGAATTGATTTTGTTGCTTTTGATAGGCGAGAGGACCAAGGACTTCGCTCATACCGTAGCTAGTCACCATCTTGTCAGCAAGATCGGTAGCGCGTTGGAGATCGTTTGATGCACCAGTGGTGATGCTACCGAAGATGATTTCTTCAGCCGATCGCCCACCGAGGAGAGTGGCAATTTGGGCTTCGATTTCTTCTTTGCTCAACAAGAAGCGATCTTCTGTTGGGAGTTGCAAGGTGTAGCCGAGAGCCGCCATACCGCGAGGCACGATTGAGATTTTCTCGACTTTGCCGCTACTGGAGTTAAGCGCTCCGACTAGAGCATGACCAACTTCGTGATAGGCAACAATCCGCTTCTCGTTCTCATTGAGAACACGGCTCTTCTTCTCTAGACCAGCGACAACACGTTCAACTGCTTCAGCAAAATCTTCAAGGAGAACAGTTTCGCGTTCAGCACGGGCTGCAAGTAGCGCCGCTTCATTCACAAGGTTGGCAAGGTCAGCACCTGCAAAACCTGAAGTACGAGTTGCGATGGTTTCGAGATCAACACTCTTGTCGAGAGTGACTTTAGCAGAGTGGATTTTGAGAATTGCTAAGCGTCCGCTCTTGTCAGGGCGATCGACTAAGACTTGGCGATCAAAACGACCTGGACGTAATAGTGCTTGGTCAAGGGTCTCTGGGCGGTTTGTTGCGGCGAGCACGATTACTGTCGTTCCATCAACACCAAAGCCATCCATTTCTGTGAGCAATTGGTTAAGAGTTTGTTCGCGTTCATCGTTACCGCCGTACATGCCACCGCTAGAACGAGCCTTACCGATCGCATCAAGTTCATCGATAAAGATAATACAAGGCGATTGTTTTTTAGCTTGCTCAAACAAGTCACGAACGCGTGAAGAACCAACACCGACAAAGAGTTCGACGAATTCAGAACCAGAGATACTGAAGAAGGGAACACCTGCTTCACCAGCGACCGCTTTGGCTAGCAGAGTTTTACCAGTACCTGGGGGGCCAACTAGCAATACGCCTTTAGGAATCTTTGCGCCGATTTTGGTGTACTTCTCTGGAGTTTTGAGGAACTGCACAATTTCTTGGAGTTCTAGTTTCGCTTCATCAACACCTGCAACATCGGTAAACATAGTTTTGGTCGCTTCGCCTTCGACATAGACCTTTGCCTTGCTCTTGCCAATCTGCAAGCCACCAGGTGCGCCGCCGCCACCGTTACGACTAAAGAGTTGGAAAATACCCACAAAGATCAACGGGGGAATTACCCAGCTAAGTAATGTACCGAACCAGCCAGACTTTTGCACAGGTGCAGCCGCAAATTCTACGCCACTCTTTTCGAGGCGTTCGGGGAGATTCAAGTCAAAAATTGGGGTTGTGGAAATCACATCACCAGGCAGTTCAGGGCTGACACCCTTTAATTGATAGGTGATTTGGTCTTGTCCGATATATACACGTGCTACATGTCCTTCTTCGATTTCATGCACAAAGAGGCTATAGGGAACACGGGCTACTGGAGGCGCGAATAAGTTTGGTAAAAATATATTGATAATGAGCAATCCTGCACCGATCAGCAATAGGACATTGCCGATGAGTCTGGCGCGCGATCGCTTGGGGTCTTCTTTTTTTACAGCCATTTTTTTATACTTTAAGATTTGTTACTAAAATCATTATAGAAATGATGGTTTACGGGCGCTAGACCGAAAACGTAGGGATAGCCGCCTGTGTCATGAGGCAGATAAAAACTAAAAAGTGGCACAATGCGATGCTTTTTAGTTATCTACATTTGATATGGAATAATTTTGTATAGTAAAAGATTTATACCATGATCGCGTTAAACACGCCCTTGAGAAAGATGGGTGGAAAATAACTCATGATCCCTATGAATTGCGTGTAGGTGGAGTTGAAATGTGTAGAGTTGTGCAGCGCAGTCAACTTAAGCTTTTGGTTTATGACTTAGAGAAGGAGATTATTGAACAATGGATAAAGTAAATGTCTATAGGCAATATATTCAACAACTAATGCAAGCAAGAGCGCATCGATCTATGCAATCTTCAAAGGAAGTCGAGGCTCAGACTATTTTTGATGTGGAGCGCGATCACTATCAGTTAGTTTATGTAGGTTGGAAACGTAATGATATAAGAGATTATGGATGTTTATTGCATCTAGATATCAAGGATGAAAAGATTTGGATTCAATACGATGGGACTGAGGGTGGTATAGCCTATGAACTATTAAAGCTAGGCGTACCAAGGGAAGATATTGTATTAGGATTTCAACCTCTTAGAGTTCGTGCTGATACTGAGTTTGCTGTAGGTTAAAAAGAATTGTGGCGCAAAGCTCCGCAATTCTTTTTTTGCAGCTATATTTCATGCGACTTGATAATTGAAATTGAAGGTTGCCCATTGTTGGACATCTAACATCCATGTGTCATTTATATTAGCGACATTACCAAACTCTGAAGGCTTGCCTGCGCGATCGAGATCATCTAGTAGAGATTGCGCGACTTGTAACGGATTGGGAATAGAAATTAATCCATTTAGAGATGAGGCTTGGCGTTGCGAAGCTTCTAGGATTTTGGCAACCTGCAAAAGTGGCGATCGGCTAATCACAATATAAACATCGACCATGCCCTTAGGAGCAGAAACCGCCCAATTCATTGGCGCTTTGGGATAGGGAATAGTTAAAGTTTCTGATGGTGGAATGATGCCGTCGTTGGCGTAGGGAGTAGCGATAAAGTTGGGTGTGAGAATCTTGCTACGTGGATCGAGGCAGAAAATTCGCATATATAGCGGCTGATCGCTAAAGTTTTCGATCTGACATTCAAGGCGATCGCCGATATTAATCGGTTTAGTCCGCGCGATATTGCTAACTGTATTCGCAGGAATGAGAGCAGCCCGCGCCGCAGATTTACTAGCTACAGTGACGGCTCGTTCATCGACTCCGATCATGGCTTTGAGGGTGACACGTACATCGAGATGGCTTGCAGCTTGATTTTCAGTAGTGCGGATCAGTTTGGCGGCAAAGAGGCTTTCTAGAAATGGTTGCAAACGCTTAATTGCCACACCTACCGACTCGCCTACAGAACCAAAGGAGCCAAGAATCGGTGTATGTCCGACTGTAAATAAACCATAGCTTGCCGACTGCACTCCAAATAGACAATCTGCGCATTGTTCATTGGCATTTACGCCAAACATATTTGGCATGGTCGAGAAGGCACTGGTGGCATCAACACGCTCAATTTTGCTTAAGCCGACATCAAGGGCGATCGCTAATTTGACATTGCGCGAAATTGCACGCATTACTTCCTGAAGTAATTGCCCTGTTTCCAATTTGGGATTGATGCTGTAATCATTTAAAACTTCAACTTTGCCGTTAAATCCATTGCGCGATTTGAGCTGAACTGTAGCTTGTGGATTAGATGGAATTGATTTGAGAACAGAGTCTGTTTCTGCTTGATTATCGATTGGAGTACTTGTCGCTCCCACTACATTCAAAATTGCCCCAGCCGCATAGTTACTCAAAACGGCGATCGGTAAACCTGCCAAATAGACATCCGCTGTATGGCGATCGCTACTGCTATTAATAATCACACCATCGGAACCAAAGTTAGGAATTGGTAACATTTCCGCAAAGGTACTTGTAGCGATCGCCTTTTGTTTCGCCGCTTCAACTTCCCACATATTCGTAACTTGTTTCTCGATGGTGAGATTGTCATTGTGCAAAGCGCGGCGATCGAGGGTGGCGGCAAGATCACTCATCACCACATTGATCTTTGTTGCAGGAACGATCTGCCATAGCTGCTGCACTAGGGCATAGGTAAATGCGCCACTACTAAAGCCCGACCATTGCGCATCGGCGCAGAGCATATCGCCAGAGGCTGCGCGTAAAGTTGTGCCAATTAGTTTCTGATCAATGGGTTGCTCGCTCGGCTCTGTGACCGTCGGTAGTTGCCAGTTTTTTAGCCCAACCCGCGATCGCAAACGGAAATTGCCAATTGCCGATACATTCGGATAATAAAAGCCTGCATCGATGATATTTAAAATCCGATCCGTGGCGATCGCTTGCAGCCAGCCCTGCCATTCCTGTTCCGTAATGTCCCGTAGGTTTTCCAAATTTTGCGGTAAACCACTATCCACGGGCACAAGCGTATTGTAGTTACCAAGGCGCGATCCATGACCGCTAAAGTGAACAATCACCAAATCATCTGGCAAAGTCTGGGCAACTAAATGGGTCGCGATCGCATCAGCAATGTTGCTGCGGGTGGCATCAAGATCGGTCAGCGTCACAATATCTTGGGGCGCAAAGCCAAAGCGATGAATTAGTAATTCCTTTTGTAACTCCACGTCATTGACGCAACCATGCAAAGGCAGCCATCCATTCGTTGTTGTTGACAATAAATTTTGCGTTTCCTCTTTAGCGTCATATTGATTAATCCCTATCAATAGCGCTCGTTTACGTTGTGTCGATGCAGTCGTTTGACGCACATATTGCTCGGCGGCAAATGCCACGCGATCGCGGGTAAGAAATTGCCATCCGATCAGACTAGTCAGTCCTGCTTGTAAGAATTGTCGCCGCGCAATTCCCATATTTCCGCCGTGATTCCCTTTGTTTTGTGCGATCGCTCCTTTTAATTAAAGCCGATGCAAGGCAACTCTTTTCAGTTATTTTGCCCAATTTGCAACTAGATTTTTCAATAAGTAGAATTACTCAAATTTAAAATAGAGATAAGTTGCTTTGTGTCTCATCTCTTTTTTTGTTAAAGGCTTTCTGGATCGATACCCATTTCACTCAGCTTAGCGGCAAATTTTGCGATCGTATCTAGAGCCTGTTCTTTAGCAAATCTCTCAGTCTCAGCGCGATCGCGTTCTAGTTGAGCTTGTTCAAATGATAATGCTCGGTACTTTCTGCTATCGGTTGTCCGTCGCTGCTAGGATAAATGATTTCTAATTTGGAGATTGTGTTGGTCATAGTTTTTGATCGGTATTTGGGGTTGATAAATTCGCGATCGCCAAGTAGCTAAATCTAATTATATAATCTCTTTATCCAATAATCAAAGGTTGGTGCTTCGCACAAACCTTTGATTAATTAACGTATCGATATCTTGAGCCAAACCTTTCCTAAATCGCTATATATACATATTCCCTTTTGCAAGCGACGCTGCTTTTATTGTGACTTCGCGATTACGACTGGTGGTGAAAATCTTAAACAGCAATATGTGGATGTGCTATGTCAAGAAATTGCGCTCACTGTCGCGGAGATTCCACCCTTGGAACCTTTGCAAACGATATTTTTTGGTGGTGGTACGCCATCTTTGCTGTCAGTAAAACAGCTTGAGCAAATTTTAGAAACGATCGCAAAATATTTTGCGATCGCTTCTAATGCTGACATATCTCTGGAAGCGAATGCGGGAACAGTTAGTCTGGAGAGTTTGCAAGGTTATCGCAGTTTGGGCATAAATCGCATCAGTTTGGGGGCACAGGCTTTTCAGCAAGAGTTATTAGATGTCTGTGGGCGCGGTCATAGCGTCGCTGATATCTATGAAGCTGTGGATTTAATTAAGGATGCTGGTTTTGAGAACTTCAGTTTAGACTTGATTTCAGGGCTGCCTCATCAATCAATGGCAGATTGGCAAGATTCGCTTC
>JANNDZ010000855.1:0-4202 GCA_031378395.1 Pseudanabaena sp. OTE_75_metabat_487_sub | reverse complement strand
TATTTCCTGAGTACACCCCACAGTTGGCACTTAATCATTAAACGTGCTCAAAGGCATCCAAAATCAAATAATCCAAATAATCTCCAAATCACCCTACAGTCTGGGGCGATCGCCTCAGCTTATTTGGGTGAGCTTGGAAATATAACCAACCAAAATCAGGAAATATTGACTAAAGGATTAATAACAGGCGATCAGCTATGGGCACAATGGTCTGGAGTTTTTGATGTTAAATTAGATAACTAAGTCAAGAGAAATTGATATATGCCACAGCTAATTGGAATTTTGGTACTAATCGCTTACGTATTTGGCGTTGTAAAATTTTTGTTGGGTTTTCGTCGTACCGATTTTGAAGGTAATCAGCTCGGACTAGCCTTACTCTGGCCAGTCTTATTTGTCATGAATGGTAACTACCGCAAAAATTTCTTTAAAGCACTTAAAGGATCCTAATGACTTGGTGGAAAAGACTCAGAGCCAATCCTCTTGCTTGGATTGGTATTGTAATTTTATCGACTTTCTATGGTTTGGCTCTATTTGCTAATTTTGTAACTCCCTATGGTGTTAATGAATCAGCTAAAAATGGTGCATTACTCCCTCCTACCCAAATTCATTGGCGCGATCTCCAAGGGCAATATATTGGTGCTCATGTCTATCCGACTACGCAAGGCAAAGTTGATATGGAAACAGGCGATCGCGCCCTGATCATTGACTACAACAAACCATCACAGATTCAGCTTTTTCATGGCGGACATTTGTTTAGTACCACCAGTAATGCCCAACTAAACCTACTTGGCACCGATGAGCAAGGACGGGATCAGTTGACCCGCTTACTGTATGGCGGCAGAATTAGCCTTTTAATTGGCTTTATCGGGACAATTATCTCCTACACTGTAGGCTGCCTTGTTGGTGGTATTTCGGGCTATGTTGGCGGCTGGCTTGATGTGGTATTAATGCGTTTTGTTGAGGTTCTGATGTCAGTTCCTTCAATTTATTTGTTAGTAGCATTAACTGCAATTTTGCCACCTGAAATCAGTAATACTGAGCGATTCGCGTTAATCATTGCGATCATTTCATTTGTATCATGGGCAGGACTAGCAAGAATTATTCGAGGACAAGTACTGTCCATCAAAGAACAAACTTTTATCTTGGCAGCTCGTGCATCAGGAGCAAGCCCATTAAGGATCATTGTCAATCACGTCTTACCACAAACCATCACATTTATCATTATCTCGGCAACCCTCGATATCCCCCGATTTATAGTTGTAGAGGCAGTTTTAAGTCTTGTGGGATTGGGCATTCAGCCTCCTGATCCCTCATGGGGTAATATGCTGTCTGTGTCTACAAATGCCTCGATTGTGATCCTACAACCTTGGCTTGTATGGGTTCCTGCATTAGCGATCGTATTGACGGTGCTATCATTTAATCTCTTGGGTGATAGTTTGCGTGATGCCCTTGACCCCAAAAACATTAGGCAATAAACTTTTTTAAAAGTCCCGACAGTCTTAAAATATGTCGCCAAAATGCCTATGCAATTAGGTAGTATGAGACTAGGATTTAGGATATTTTGTATTGTTTGTGACGGGTTTTTGCTCTTTCGTCATGTCAATCTGAAAGTTAGCATCAGCAACATAGGAGTATATTCAGCGTGCAGTACTTAGCGGAACTTCAAATATCGAAAGCAGCTTTTGGATTAGGCGGTAACTCGTCCATCCGTCTATTAGCACGTAATACGGGTGAAAATGTTTGGCAGCCGATTACTAACGAGCAAGTTATACCAATTCAAGATGCGGCGCAGGTAAAAGAATTTAAAGATGGTCAGATGGTAATTGCCGAGATCACTGGCAGTAACCAAGTCCAAAGTATCCAAGATGCTTCTAAAAAAATTGTCAATATATTGCAGGCTTTTTCGCGATCGCAAGATAAATATAAATCCGCCGAAGAAGAAGTTGAACAGTGGAAGCAATCTCTCAATTTTCAGAGCCAAGAGTTGCATCGACGCGAACAGGAATTAGAACAAAAGGAACTAGAGCTAGAACATCTGGATTCAAGAAAGCAAGAAATTGAGGAGTTAGAATCCAAGTTTGGCAAAGAGCGTAGTGAAATTGAGCAGTTACGCAAAAATATTGAAGCAGAACGTGGTCAGTTTGAGGCTAAGGCAGCAGCTTTAACTGTCGATCAGGCTGAGCATATTAAATCTCTGATTAGTCAATTATCAACAAGTTTTACAAATCCAGACTCTCTTAGAGACAGAATCCATAGCGCTATTGATCTGCTCAACCAGCGCCAAGAAATACTTACAGGATTTTGGCAAAGTTTAGATAGACTAAAAAATGAAGCTGAGAAACAAAAAGGTAGTCTAGGCAAATCAACAGAAGACCTGAATGCTCGTAAGAATCAATGGCAACAGACTCAAATTGCTCTTGCTGATGCCCAAGCGGAGCTTAAAGCTCAGCGCGGCATTCTGAAACTACAAGAAAATAATATGGCGATGTCTAGGGTGCAGCTTGATGCTCAAATTGATCTCTATGAGCAGACATCTAATGCGATCGAGTCATTTGGTGGACCAGGTAGCATGGAAGTGCTTAGTTCAGAAGAAGAAAGCCGTTTGCAGTCAATGCCTATTGAAGAGCTAGAGTCAACAATTACGGCTCTTCAAGCTGATTTTGATAAGTTAGTCAATTATGTCAGCGCTCAAGAGGATGAGTTAGCAGGGCTAGAAGGTGAAATTGCCGATTTCCAAAGTCAAGTAGAAACTGCTGATCAGTTTGCTCGGATTGAGCTTGAAAGCAATAAAGAATTTGCTGAAGAACAATATAAACTTCTAGAAGAAAGCGTTTCAGGGATGAGACGCAGTATGCAAGAGCGCCTTTCAGTGCTAAATCAACAAAGGGCTGTTTTGGATCGTCGTAAGGGAATTACGGTTGAGGCAAGTCCTGTTCAAAGTTTATTGCCTTTGTTGGCGCAAATTGAATCTCAAAAGAACCGTCAAGAACAAGAGCTGCGGAAGATGGAAAGCCAAATTGAGGCAGTCAGAAATTATACGCAGCAGCAGCAAGATATTCTCTCTAAGCAATCTCAGGAACATCAGCAACAAGAGCAATCAATTCGTGCAGCCGAATCTCTACAGCAAGATCAGATTAGAGTTGTAGCTGAGTTGTTAGGGCAAATTAGCGCTCAGGAGCAGCTTTTACGGCCTGTGCAGGATATCGTGGACACGTTACGTCCACAGTTAGAGGCGGCAGTTCAAGATTTGGGAGTTATGTCAAATGGTAATAGCTCTTCGCAAATTCTCACTGATTTACAATCTGTTATCCAGAGTTTAGTTTCTTCTTGAGCATAAAAAAGAAAGGGTGCAAAGCGCCCTTTCTTTTTTATGCGGTGATTAATCTTCAACTTTAATTGAGAGGATTTTGTCACCCCGACGAATTGCTTGCGCGACTTCGGTATCTTCTGTATAGCCAAAAGCTGCATATTGACCATCTAAAAATGATGCGTCACCAAGGGTGATAAAAAATTGACTGGTGGCACTATTAGGGTCATTAGTGCGCGCCATAGAGAAAACACCTGCTTTGTTGTGCTTAATCACGGGCTTTTTGCCACCAGTTAAGATGTTGCCGATAGTAGCTTCAGTATCGCCATCAGCCCAGATTTCGAGTTTGATGCGATCGCCTGATCCCCCAGTACCATTACCAAGAGGATCGCCGCCTTGAATTACAAATCCTGGTTCGACACGATGAAAAGTTAATCCATCATAAAAACCATGCTTGGCTAGGTCTACAAAATTTTTGACAGTGATTGGGGCGTGTTGATCGTCAAACTCAGCACGTATTGTTCCCTTGGCAGTTTCGATTACAGCACGGATCATAAATAAACTTACCTGAAAGTTTTTGAAATTTAAATCAGCTTAAAGTATAGCAACCGCCAAGGCGGTTAAGATGCAAAACCTCAAAAGCAGCGTTAATTCATGAATTACCCATGCTTTTGTTTGTTTTTTATAGCAATGCTCAAATTAGTCCCGCCCTTCTCAACCAAGAATTAGTGATGCGGGGCTTTGCCCCGCAACACTAATTCTTGGTTTTGTAACGTCTATTTTTTTGTGGGAAGGAAATAGGACATAAAACCACAAGAATAATTGCGCCGCAAAGCGCCGCAATTATTCTTGTGGTTTTAAAATTTGCATTGCCATAGTCTAAAAACAGTGGAAT
>JANNDZ010000845.1:0-2109 GCA_031378395.1 Pseudanabaena sp. OTE_75_metabat_487_sub | reverse complement strand
GTGGCGGCGCGAAGCGCCGCCACTCGTCTTTTGGGTTAGACTTTGGTTAGCCAGTGATGATAGTCAGGTAAGAGCCCTTGGACAGCCTTGCTGTATAGGTCGCGCAGCTTTTTGGTGATCTCACCGATGGTTCCATCACCGACAGGACGATGATCGAAACTGGTGATTGGCGCAAGTTCAGTTGCCGTGCCAACAAAAAAGGCTTCATCGGCAATATATAACTCAGTGCGATCGATCGTACGCGATACCGTCTCTATCCCTAGTTCTTTTGCCGCTAACTCCATTACCGAACTGCGAGTGATGCCTTCGAGAATATTGTCAGTAATAGAACTAGTGATTAGTTTCCCATCTCTTACCAAAAAGAGATTCATCGCACTTCCTTCAGCAACATGACCTTCATTAGTCAAAACCACAACATCATCAAAACCAGAAGCATAACCATCAGTTTTAGCGAGAGCCGTATTTACATAAGCACCATTCACTTTTGCTCTAGCAGGGATAGCATTATCATCCAAACGTCGCCATGAAGACACACCCACTTTGATGCCATTGCTAGTATCAAGATAGCCATCCATCGGTATAGAGAACAGACAAAAATCATCATGGGTATGAGGAACTTTAAGAATTGGTCCAATCCGAAGATCAGCTTTGTAGATAATCGGACGAATATATGTAGCTGAGTTACATTGATTGCGTTGGATTAACTCAGAGGTGAGATGAATCATCGTCTCAACATCGAGAGGATGTTGTAAGCCAATAATGCGGCAACTTTGGATCAGTCGTTGGTAATGCTCTTTGAGGCGAAAAGCCGCCATACGGTTTTCTTCTGGTAACCAATACGCCTTGATACCTTCAAAAACAGCCGTACCATATAGAAAAGCGTGGGTGCGAATATTAATAGTGGCATCTTCGAGAGGTACGAATGTTCCGCGTATGTAGGCGTACTGTAAGGTCATGGTTTAACACATCTTGATCAATTATTTTTCTATCATATAACTAGGACTAATTAAAACTCAGAAATTTAACGGCAGCAATTCGCGCCGTGCCTGAAAAGACAGAGATTAATCGTGGTGTAAAGCGCCACAATTAATTGCCGCAATGCACACAACAAGGACATAAATCTGTGAATACTGTTGACTACCTTCGCATCAGTTTGATCGATCGCTGCAATTTTCGTTGCACCTACTGTATGCCTGAAGGCGCAGAAGTTGATTATATTCAAGCGCAGGAAAGCCTCACCAATGCTGAACTAATCTCGTTATTAAAAGAGGTATTTATTCCCCTTGGCTTTAAAAAATTTCGACTGACGGGAGGTGAACCTTTACTGCGACGTGATTTGGTGAGCTTGGTAGAGGCGATCGCCAATTTAGAGGGTGTCGAAGATTTGTCGATGACCACTAATGGTTTTATGCTCGGTGAATTAGCGAAACCTTTGTACGAAGCAGGTTTACGGAGAATAAATATTAGTCTTGATTCGCTTGATCGTGATGTGTTTCGACAGATTACAGGGCGCAATCTCTGGGAAAAGGTATGGGCAGGGATTTTAGCAGCTCACGAAGTGGGTTTTGATCCACTTAAGTTAAATGTGGTGGTCGTGCCAGATGTGAACGATCGCGAAATATTAGATTTAGCCACCCTTAGCATCGATCGCAATTGGCATATTCGGTTTATTGAGTTTATGCCGATCGGTAATGACAACCTCTTTACCCATAAAGGTTGGGTAGACTCAGCAACCTTGCGCCAACAAATAGGCGATCGCTATGGCTTAGATGCGGGCAACTGCAAAGGCAATGGGCCAGCCGATGTATTCAAAATCCCAAATGCGAAAGGGACTTTGGGCTTTATTAGTCAAATGTCTGAATGTTTTTGCGATCGCTGCAATCGGATGCGTCTCTCTGCGGATGGCTTATTGCGCCCATGTTTATTAAATGAAACTGGACAGATCGATCTCAAAACTGCATTACGTCAGGGTCAAGATTTTACTGAGCTAAGAATCGCGGTACGTGATTTGCTGAATCTCAAGGATGAAATTAATTTTAAAGAACGCGATCGGGGCACTGGTGACCAAAAAAGTTATCTTCGCACCATGTCCCAAATTGGCGGATAAGC
>JANNDZ010000835.1:0-3035 GCA_031378395.1 Pseudanabaena sp. OTE_75_metabat_487_sub | reverse complement strand
AGCAACAGTTTACAGAGTAAAGAGGCGATCGCAAATCATGGTGATGATTGAAACCAAAGCCGAACGCATGGTCATAAATATGGGACCTCACCACCCATCCATGCACGGCGTTCTCAGACTTATCGTCACGCTAGACGGCGAAAATGTAGTCGATTGCGAGCCTGTTTTAGGGTATTTGCATCGCTCGATGGAAAAAATCGCTGAAAATCGCACGATTATCCAATATTTGCCCTACGTGACCCGATGGGATTACCTCGCGACCATGTTCACCGAGGCAATCACCGTCAATGCACCCGAAAAACTAGCTAATGTGCCAGTGCCGCGACGCGCCAGCTACATCCGCATGATCATGCTAGAACTTAGCCGCATCGCCTCTCACTTACTGTGGCTCGGCACATTTGTCGCAGATATCGGCGCACAAACGCCGTTCTTCTACGTCTTCCGCGAACGGGAAATGATCTATGACCTGTTCGAGGCAGCAACAGGGATGCGGATGATGCACAACTATTTCCGCATCGGGGGAGTTGCCGCCGACCTACCCTACGGCTGGATCGAGAAATGCGAAGACTTTTGCAATTACTTCATCCCCGTTATCGACGAATACGAAAAATTAATTACCAATAACCCGATCTTCCGTAAGCGGATTGAGGGACTTGGCACAATTACCCGCGATGAAGCAATTAACTGGGGCTTATCAGGACCAATGTTACGTGGTTCAGGAGTAAAGCTGGATTTGCGTAAAGTCGATCACTACGAACTCTACGATGAGCTTGACTGGGATGTGCAGTGGGACAATGGTGGCGACTGTTTGGCTCGTTATCTCGTGCGTGTACGCGAAATGCGTGAATCCTCGAAGATGATCCTGCAATGTCTCAAGCAAATTCCTGGTGGATCTTACGAAAACCTTGAAGCGCAGCGAGTTCTTGCGGGACCAAAAAGTGAATGGAACTCAATGGACTATCAGTTCATCAGCAAAAAACCATCACCCACTTTTAAGGTTGCATCGGGCGAACATTATGTCCGCGTTGAAGCACCCAAGGGCGAACTAGGCGTATATATTATCGGCGAAGATAGCGTCTTCCCTTGGAGATTCAAGATTCGTCCACCAGGATTTATTAATTTGCAAATCTTGCCAGACCTAGTGCGCGGCATGAAGCTCGCCGACATCATGGCAATTTTAGGAAGTGTGGATATTATTATGGGTGAGGTCGATCGCTAATGTACGGTGGAATTGATTTACAAAGATCTTTAATTGAAATCCTGACAGGGCTGGGATTGCCAGCCGATGTCGCCAAAGTAATTTGGATGTTATTGCCCATGGCAGTAATGGTTTTAGGCGTAACAGTGGGCGCATTGGTATGCACATGGCTAGAGCGAAAAATCTCCGCCGCCGCCCAACAACGGATTGGGCCTGAATATGCTGGCCCTTTTGGACTGTTGATCCCGATCGCTGACGTTGCCAAGCTAGTGATCAAGCAAGGCACGATCCCCGCTAAAGCTGATCCTTTGCTCTACACAATTGGACCAGCGCTTGTATTTGTCTCCGTATTTTTATGCTACTTGGTCATACCCTTTGGTCAAAACATGATCATTTCTGACCTAGGCACAGGCGTATTTTTTATTATTGCTATTTCTAGTATTGCCCCAATTGGTTTGCTGATGGCGGGTTACTCTTCTAACAATAAATACTCGTTATTGGGTGGCTTGCGTGCAGCAGCGCAGTCGATCAGCTATGAAATCCCGCTAGCGCTAGCTGTACTTGCCGTAGCCTTGATGACCAACGGACTGAGTACGATTGATATCGTTAATCAGCAAGCTGAATATGGCATTCTGTCTTGGAATATTTGGCGGCAACCGATCGGCTTCGTGATCTTCATCATCGCGGCTCTTGCAGAATGTGAGCGACTGCCCTTTGACTTGCCCGAAGCTGAAGAAGAACTAGTTGCTGGTTATCAAACTGAATATTCAGGAATCAGATTTGCTTTCTTCTACGGTGGTTCCTACGCCAACCTTTTGCTAGCAGGATTGCTAGCTTCAATTCTCTACCTCGGTGGATGGGAATTGCCTTTCCCTATTGACAGAATTAGCGAAGCCTTGGGGATTGAAGCGAATACAGCTTGGTGGCAGGTTTTAGCCGCATTTATTGGGCTAACGGCAACTCTAGTCAAAACCTACGCCTTCATCTTTTTTGCGATCCTCTTGCGTTGGACTGTTCCTCGCGTTCGCATCGACCAACTGCTCGACCTCGGTTGGAAGTTCCTATTACCCATTGGACTTGCCAATCTGCTGATTACCGCAGCTTTGAAATTGGCTTTTCCTTTTGCATTTGGCGGATAAGCCCTCACCCCTAGCCCCTCTGCCAGAGGGAGAGGGGGAAAAGATTTTTGAATTTAAAGCAGAAACCTAAAACAAAATTACCAAAATGCTGAAATTTTTAAATAAAGTTGGTGAATACACCAAAGACGCGATCCAAGCTGCTAAGTATATCGGGCAAGGCATGTCGGTAACATTTGACCATATGCGTCGCCGCCCGATTACTGTGCAATATCCCTACGAAAAGCTAATTCCTTCCGAACGTTTTCGTGGACGCATTCACTTTGAGTTTGATAAGTGTATTTCTTGCGAAGTATGTGTGCGTGTATGTCCGATTAACTTGCCAGTAGTTGACTGGACATTCAACACAGAAATGAAGAAAAAGGAACTCAAGAGTTACAGCATCGACTTTGGAGTATGTATCTTTTGTGGTAACTGTGTGGAGTACTGCCCCACTAATGCCTTGTCGATGACTGAAGAATATGACCTGTCTACATTTGATCGCCATGAATTGAACTTTGATAGTGTTGCCCTCGGACGGATGCCCACCAAAGTTACTGAAGATCCTTTTGTCACACCAATTCGTGAGCTTGCCTATTTGCCAAAGGGTGTCATCGAAGGACATGAAGTACCTCACACTGCTAGACGTGCTGGCTTGCGCCCCGAAGAAATTGCCGAAGCCACTTCTGAGAATAAATAACAGATAAGTAAGGAAAATTTAT
>JANNDZ010000775.1:0-2178 GCA_031378395.1 Pseudanabaena sp. OTE_75_metabat_487_sub | reverse complement strand
ATCGCACAATACCCAGTCACCACTATCTGGTAACTTTACGAATCCCATAAATTATGCAACCTGACTGGAGCGATCGCTATTGATTGCAAAGTCAAATGGGTTATGAAAAGTTGTATATTGGCTAGAGTGACCCATTTATAGATACAAAACTTAAAAAGCCTTGATAGCAACTCCCGTTAAACCAACGACAAGACGACCTGTATTTCCTTTCACCGCCGTGATCGGACAGGAAGAGATGAAGCTCGCCCTGTTGCTCAACGTCATCGATCCTAAAATCGGTGGAGTGATGGTCATGGGCGATCGCGGTACGGGCAAATCCACCACCGTTCGCGCCCTTGCTGACCTCTTACCTGAAATCGAAGTTGTTGCTGACGATCCATTTAGTAGCCACCCCACCGACGGCGACTTGCAAAGCGAAGAAGTGCGCCGCCGTGTTGCCAATGGCGAAACTCTACCAGTCACGACCAAACAAGTCATCATGGTTGACTTGCCCCTTGGCGCAACCGAAGATCGTGTTTGCGGCACAATCGATATTGAGAAAGCTTTATCGGAAGGGGTGAAAGCCTTTGAATTAGGACTATTAGCAAAAGCAAATCGCGGCATTCTCTACATTGATGAAGTCAACCTTCTAGACGATCACTTAGTCGATGTGCTGTTAGATTCTGCTGCTTCGGGATGGAATACTGTTGAACGAGAAGGGATTTCCATTCGTCACCCTGCGCGTTTTGTATTAGTTGGCTCTGGCAACCCCGAAGAAGGAGAATTGCGTCCACAATTGCTCGATCGCTTTGGCATGTATGCCGAAATTCGTACTGTTCGCGAACCAGAAATGCGTGTGCGCGTAGTCGAAGAACGCACTAATTTTGACGCGAATCCTCATGGCTTTCTTAAAGAATATTTGGATCGCCAAGAAGAACTCCAAGCCAAAATCGTAAGAGCGCAAACTCTTCTCAGTGAAGTGGATATCCCTCAAGATCTACGCTTGAATATCTCCAGAGTTTGCTCTGAGCTTAATGTTGATGGTTTGCGTGGCGATATTGTCAGCAATCGTGCGGCGCGTGCGATCGCGGCTTTTGAGGGACGCAAGGAAGTAGAAGTAGATGACATTAAACGAGTCATCGGTCTATGTCTGCGTCACCGTCTCCGCAAAGATCCGCTTGAATCAATTGATACTGGTTACAAAGTTCTTAAAACTTTCAATCAGATTTTTGGGATTGAAGAAGAATAGATATAAAAAAGAGTGAAGCATTGCTTCACTCTTTTTTATATCTATCGCCAAATCCTTAAACCCCAAGAAGAGAATGACGACGCAAAGCGTCGTCATTCTCTTCTTGGGGTTTGATTGAGTCCTATTTTTGATTTGGAATGGATTGTCAATCGATTAGCTGCCATCCATTTGGCTCCAATAAATGTAGGTTGCCTTGCGCGTCTCTACGGATAAAGAGTTTAACCTTACGGTCTTTTTCTAAAAGTTGAGACTGACCTTGTGGTCCCACCCATCCATTAGGTCGTTTTCCAGTTTTTCGATAGAGTACTTCGATGCTTTTTTTTGAGGTAAGGGTATTTGCTCTGGATAATTCTATTCGATCAACTTGGATGCGAGCCTTATAAGAATAATCAGTCCCCATATTTACTCTCACTTCTCTACTTTGAACGTTGATCACAGTCCCAATCACGACATAATCTGACAGCGCTTTTAGGTGTTTATCAGGGAGAGGGGGGATCGCTGTGTTAGCCATTTCAGGGCTTAACAGGGGTATCCCAAACCCTATAGCGATCGCAATTCCCATCGAGATTAGTTTTGTCTTCATCTTGATATATCGTAATTATGGATTAGTATTCACAAACTTGAATAATAGATAAAATTGTATCCCACATTCTACTCGTAATGGAAGTCTAAAAATATTTACAACGAGGCAATAATGGTTTCAGCAATTGCTAATAGTGAAGTAATCATATTTCCTATTATTATTTCACTATTAGTAATTGCTGAACAAAGCGCTGTTACTTTTTCCTTGAGGAAGGGCGATCGACGATGACTCGCACTAATACGGCAAAGGCGAGGATTATGCTAACTGTTGGGTTGCTAACGATCGCAGGAATGGTGTTGGATGCGTCAATGGGTGTTGATGTAGGTGTGGTCTCGATCGCAGTTTGTTTGTTGTTGGCTGGTGTGGT
>JANNDZ010000728.1:0-4615 GCA_031378395.1 Pseudanabaena sp. OTE_75_metabat_487_sub | reverse complement strand
CAGCTTTAACAGCGTTGGCATCCGTAGGCATAACTCCATCGATCGCAATAATTCTCACAATTTCTTGCTTTTCCACCTGTGAAACTGTGGCATAACTAATCCCGTTGTCACCTAGATCACGGAGGATGGCAGTTGTTTCATCTTGTTTCCATGTAATGAAGTTGGGGCTATCTGGAGGAAATACTTGATCGTGTAAAACAATATCTTTAAAAGCTTCTCTAGTTCCGCTTGCGGTGGCGCGATTAATCACTCTAATCGGTTGATTTGCCCCGCCGACTTGTGACCAATTGGTGATTCCACCCCCATAGATCTCGCGTAATTGATATTTAGTCAAATTACCTTTAAAGGGATTATTAATACCAACTACTACTGCGATCGCATCTTTAGCGATCGGCACTAATTGGATACCTGCTTGGGCTTCGGCGGCTTTGAGAGGGCGCGAAGTCGCCGCGATCGAGATACTACCATCAATGAGATTTTTTAATCCCTGATTGGAGCCAGTCGGATTGCCATCAGGAATCCCATAGGTGGTGGGTATGTTTGGATTAACTTGACTATAAGCATTACGCAAATCCTTGACCAAAGCAACCATCGCAGTACTGCCATCTATCCCCAAAACACTAGGATTTGGTAAAGATGTATCAAGGTCTAAGTTAGAAGATGTTAGTACGGGGGGAGTTGGTTGTGATGATGGATCTGGTGTTGTCGTGTTAGCTGGTGTTGCCGTGGTAGCTGGTACTACTGCTGATTTTTGTTGCGAAAAAAACCAGTAGCCTCCACCTGCAATCCCTGCTGTAACTAGCAGAGACAATACTAAAACTGTAGTTTCTTTGCCTTGTGACATATGGTCATGTTCCTAAGAATATCTGCAAGATTGGCTTAACTTTACCCTAAATTTTGTCTTCCCACTGTAGCTCTAGCAATTCTCATTATGAAACCAATTTTGGTGTTTCTAGACCCAAAGGCGCTAGAAACACCAAAATCGGCTTTTTGAAAACCAGCCGTCGGCTGGCTTTCAAAAAATCGATTTTTATAATGAGAATTATACCAATTCACAAAAGTGTGACAACACTTCTGTGAATTAAAAGCCAGACCCTATAAGGGTTTTAAAAACACAAAATGACTGCGCCATTTTGTGTTTTGGTATTACCGATGTAGCTCAAGGTCAGATCTACTTTCTGGCAACCTGAGATAAGATCAAAGCTAGAAGTAGCAACCATAGACGTGACGTGTTTCAAAAAATCCGATTCCAAGCCAACCAAATTTGGCGACATCAGGTGGTGGCGCTCCTTGCAAATCTCAAAGTAGCGATCGCCCTTTTATTATGCATAGCCCTATTTAGCATTCTCGGCACGGTGATCGAGCAGGGACAAACTATTGACTTTTATCGTGAAAATTATCCCGAACATCCTGCCCTGTTTGGTTTTTTGTCGTACAAGGTGATTTTGGCGATCGGATTAGAACATGTCTATGGAAGCTGGTGGTTTCTCTCACTGTTAATTTTATTTGGGACAAGTCTTACTGCCTGCACCTTCAACCGTCAGTTGCCAATTCTCAAAGCTTCCAAGCGTTGGTTTTACTACACCAAGCCCCAAAGCTTTGCCAAACTCCCCCTCGCCACCGAAATTATTGGCGGTAATCTTAATAATTTAGCGCGATCGCTACAAGGCAAAAACTACAAGGTTTATCAAGCTGATGATCGCCTTTATGCTCGTAAAGGGCTGGTTGGTAGAGTTGGGCCAATTATTGTCCATGCCAGTATGTTGCTAGTTCTAATCGGTTCAATTTGGGGTTCGCTAACAGGCTTCACCGCACAAGAAATGGTTCCTAGTGGAGAGACGTTTCAAGTTAGAAATATTACCGAAGCAGGCGCTTGGTCTGCTAGTCAAGTTCCTAAAGATTGGTCTGTTCGCGTCAATCGCTTTTGGATTGATTACACCCCCAAGGGAAGTATCGATCAGTTCTATTCGGATTTGTCAGTTCTAGATAATGATGGCAAAGAAGTCGATCGCCAAACTATTCATGTGAATAAACCCCTCAAATACAAGGGTGTTACTTTCTATCAAGCGAACTGGGATATTCATGCGGTCAAATTTACATTTAACAATAGCCCAATCTTGCAATTGCCAGTTAGGAAGCTAGAATCCCAAAATGGCGGTCGTCAAGTCTGGGGAACATGGATTCCTACCAAGCCCGATCTCAGCGCTGGGATTACTCTCATTACCCCAGATTTACAAGGTACTTTCTTGATCTATGACGAGAAGGGCAATCTTCTTACTACAGTTCGTACCAATGGCAGTGCCGAAATTAATGGGGTAACTTTTACCTTAAAAGAAGCAATCGGTAGTACTGGTTTGCAAATTAAAGCTGATCCAGGCATTCCCATTGTTTATGCAGGATTTGGATTGTTGATGTTAGGGGTGATCATGAGCTACGTCAGTCACTCTCAGGTATGGGCTTTGCAAGTTGGCGATCGCCTCTATGTTGGCGGCAAAACTAATCGAGCTCAAGTTAGTTTTGAGTCAGAACTAATTGATGTTACGAATGTAGTCGATCAGGGTGCGATCGCCATCGCAACATCCCAAATTACCCCGATTACCAATTCATAAAACACCAACTGCGATTATAGTGAAATCTGCCATAAAACCAAAAAGATCATTGAGGCGCTTTGCGCCTCAATGATCTTTTTGGTTTTAGCGGACAGGTAAACAGATTGTATTTGTGATTGTACAATCAACACCTTTATATTGCTGGCAGACTTGTTTAGCAGTATTTTCAGCAACAGTTATATCTTCTGACCAGCCTGAGCCAGCTGCTCCATTAGAACTCTCCGCCAGAGATATACAGGCATTTTGTGCCCAGATTAACACTTGACAATCTCCTGAATTGGAAGAGCTTTCACATTCACTTAAAGCCCTAGTCTCAGCTGCTTTTCGGGAAGGGTAGTTCCAAGCGTATCCTTTAGATTGAGACAATGGGGAACGCGCGATCGCACCAAAACTTGGCATAGTGGGATTAGTAGTTGCAACTACAGGCGGAGGTTCTGGAGCCAATGTCGCTGTTTCTGTAGGTTCTGGGCTGGGCGAAGTAGTTGGCGAAGCAATAGGAGGACTTGTTTCAGTCTTTGTAACTTCAGTTTGAGGATTATTGTCAGCAGGGCGATTAGTTAGCTTTGGGATCAGAAGTGCTGTGGTGATCGCTGCCGAAACTGATATCACGGCAGTTAAGGCAATCCATAGAAATGGCTGAAATTTCGAGAAGGCTGGATTAGGTGCAGAGACTGTAACATGAGGAGTTGTAGCAGGCGATTGCGGTGTTGTTGGGTTAGGGGGTTGAGGCGTAGTAGGAGCAGATATAGGAGCAGTAACTTTGTTTGTATTAGTAATTATCGTTGGCGATGAATCAGATGCGAGTAATGGATAAGCGATCGCTTCAGTTGGTGCAATATTATTAATATTGGTGGCACAAAGAGATTGAATTGCCTGTAAAGCTTCGATCGCAGATTTATAACGCTGACTAAAATGATAAAACACCATGTTTTGTAATATCTCTGCAAAAGCATCGCTAACCTGCACGCGATCGCGCCACAAAATTTCGCCTGTATTAGCATCTTCTTGCAAGCTATCAGGAGCAATTCCTGTAAGCGCTTGAAGACCAATCATGCCTACGGCATAGACATCACTGCTGAGTCGAGGTTTCCCCCTTGCTTGCTCGCTGGGCATATATCCTGGAGAGCCAATGCTTACCGTTACATCTGTATTACCTTGTGAGTCAGTGCCTAAGGCGGTGATGTCTTTGACTGCACCAAAGTCGATGAGAATGATTTTGCCATCTTGCTGACGGCGCATAAGGTTTGCAAGTTTAATGTCTCGATGGATGACATTATTTTGATGGACAAAGGATAGAACTTCTAAAATCTCTAGCAATAAAGTAATCGTGGCATTTTCTGATAAGCGCGTCCCAATTGGAATCTCGGCAGCAAGGCTATGCCCTTCCACAAATTCTTGTACTAAAAAAAATTCATTGTTTTCTTCAAAGTGAGCAAATAGCTTAGGGATCTGTGGATGAGCATTTCCCAATTTGTAAAGATACTCCGCTTCTCGTTCAAATAGGCTTTTGGCGATCGGCAAAACATTTGGGCTAGTGTCCTTGGGCTTGAGTTGCTTAACAACGCAGGTGGGATGACCAGGCAGATCTGTGTCTTGAGCCAAGTAGGTGTCGCCAAATCCTCCGCTTCCGAGAACTTTGAGGATCTTGTAGCGATTCCTTAATGTTTTGCCTACGAACATAGTTACCTTCCAAGTTACGGAGCTGTTGAACTGAAGCTTTTGTAGATCCATATAAGCAATTCATAAATTGCTCATATCTCCACAGTCAAATAGGATTGCTATAGCTTTAAGCTTAACAAACAGAGTTATGATTGAGCCATAGTCTTAGCCATTCTTACAGCGCTTTGCGCTCAAACCTAAACCAAGAAAATTTTTGAAAGTGTTGCAAAGCAACACTTTCAAAAATTATCTTTGGGTTTGTTTGCTCGGTAATTGCTGTAATACCAAATAAAGAAATGGCGTAGCCATTTCTTTATTTTAAAACCCTTACTGGGTTTAGTTTTTAA
>JANNDZ010000727.1:0-2917 GCA_031378395.1 Pseudanabaena sp. OTE_75_metabat_487_sub | reverse complement strand
CTAACCTCCTAATTCCCGAATTAGCCCTACAGCAATTCTTAGCAAGGAAAAAGCTGGATGACGAAGCGATAGAGTTGTTTGCTTCAGAAATTGGTATTGCTCCTGGAATTGTTGTTGGCAGGCTCCAGCGTGATGTATGTCTGCTTCACAGTCAATGTAATGACTTGAAACGAAGATTTGACTGGGATGAAATGAATTGAGATAGTAAACCTTAGAATCATGGATTCATAAGTAGTTGGACAGGATTAATTACACAGAAAATAATGTGGAAAGCATTGATTAAGCATAAATTAGGCGTGTAAATAAATTCGTACATCTTCTACTTACTTTCTTTATTTTTGCTAAATAGCTAGGCTTCATATTTAACGCGAGTTCGGGATAATTTGAAATGGGCTTTGAGAGAGGGTTTGCTACGCAAACCCTCTCTCAAAGCCCAAAAGTAAAAGCCTTGCTAAGCAAGGCTTTTACTTTTGGGCTTTTAAAATTTGCCAGATTAACCTGAACTGACGTTATTTACTGGCAAGCTTTATTACGTCGTCGCAAAGAGTAAATTCCTTGCCTATAGTCTAATTTAAGGGATTTTTGACCTCTAAATAATTAACCCTATAGGTTAGCTATTTACCTTTAGGGTTAACAAAATATTTTTGTATATGCTATATTGAAAAAGTAGAGATTCTACTAGGGGTCAATTGTTACTGCACACGAAGAGGTAGCTATGAAGTCCAAAACTACACCCAAAATTTCAATTATTTAACGAGACAGTAATGCATAAAATTATTTTCTATCCAGTACAAAATGGTGATACGAGTCAAATCATTCTGAGTAATGGTAAACGTCTATTGTTTGATTTTCGACACCTAAAAATTGGTGAAAATGAAGATGAACCTGCTATCAATCTCAAAAGCCAACTAGAATCCGAACTTGCAGAGGCAAATCGCAATTATTTTGATGTTTTGGCGCTTACTCACGGGGATCTAGACCACATCTCACATAGCACTGAATTTTTTGAATTGCGTCATGCTGCTAAATATCAAGGGAATGGGCAAATCGAAATCAAGGAGTTATGGGTTCCTGCCGCCATGCTGCTGGAGTCATCTACTAATGACCAAAGGAGCGCAGAGTTTGTCATTTGGCGGCGTGAGGCACAATATCGACTGCGTGAAGGTAAAGGCATTCGGGTTTTCTCCAAGCCAGAAATGTTGAAAACTTGGCTTGAAGATAATGGGCTGTCGCTTGAGTCACGTCGGCATCTAATCACTGATGCTGGAAAGATAGTTCCTAGCTTTTCGCTTGCTAGTGACGGAGTTGAATTCTTCTGTCATTCTCCATTTGTAAAACACGTTGATGAGGGTGATGATTTGCGTAATGCTGCATCGCTTATTTTTCAAGTCCGCTTTGAAATTATGGGTGTTCAAACTAACTATCTGGCAGTAGGCGACTCAACCAGTGATGTACTTGAAGATATTGTTCGTACTACCAAGTGGCATAACAATGAAGATCGGCTGAAATGGGATTTATTCAATATTCCTCATCATTGCAGTCATCATGCACTCAATTCAGAAAAAGGTGAGAAGGAGACAATTCCTGTACCTCTAGTAAAAGAACTTCTCCTACATGGTCAACCAGGATGCTATTTGGTAAGTTCAAGTAAACCAATTGACAATACTACAGAGGCATACCAACAGAAGCAGCCACCCCATATCCAAGCAAAAAATTGCTACAAACGGTATTTAGAGCAAATTGGTGGACGTAGATTTATAGTGACTATGGAGGAACCAAGTCTTCAAAAAACACAACCCCTAGAATTCCAAATTACTAGTGCAGGAGTGGATTTGAAGACTTCTACAAACTATGGTGTCAACTTTATTGTGTCTTCTCCAGCACCGAGGGCAGGTTAGATGTCAGATAAATACATTAATTTTTGGGAGCCTATTCTCGAACTTACCGAAGATGCTTTGTCAATACCAATCTCACGCCGCATGTTCAATGCTTGTATTGCACACAAATTCTTTGAGTTGGTAGAGTTAAAAAGTATTGTTCAAGAGGGACAATGCTTTGCAGAAATGTTCGTTGTTGACAGCATTAATGATGGTGTCCCGACCGGAAACAAAATTGGCATTCTCTATCGAGAGCGACTAGGGTTAATCTTCCATGCTAAAGAAACAATAATGCCTGAGGTACGAGCATTACGGAAAGACTTCCCTGCAACATCGCACCAAAATCATGTAGGTAAAGGTGAACCTATATTTCTATGTCTTTACTTTGAGCCTTGGGAAGTCATTGAACGTTCTTGGACACCTCAGAGTCACCTTAATCGAGTGCTTTGGTGGCTTGCTGAAACTGCTAAAGGTACATTGCATCGGGAAGATCAGCCCGTTGAACAGTTTTACTTCCGTAGCCCTTTTGAAATCATTTTGCCACCAGATTTTGATAAAAAAATCCGACAAGATAACCTTGTTTTAACTTTGGTACGAGTAGAAGAAAGGGTGTTTTTAGGGAATTTTTTGGAGGTTTCTCAGGCAAAAAATGTTCAAATAGATCTAACTTGTATTGTTCTCAATCTCCAACCATTAATTCATGGTGCTGTTGAGCATTTACCATACGATCTAGGAACACTTGACGGACAATTTGCATCACGAGGAGCAACTTTGTTTAAACTGCTTTGTGCTGAGATTGAGCGTCTTGTGAACGGAGAAGGGGTCTCTAAAACAGCGAGCGACAAAATACTTCTTATCCTCCATATACCCATTCAAAGGAATGATAGCAATGTTGTGGAGCAAATAGAACATAAAGCTTTTTGTCTCGACATTAATCTTGGGCAGTTGGGTGAAGCCTGTGGTGTACTAGTGGATGGCACAGATGGGAAGTATTATAAAATCCATTCATTTGATGGGTCTTTAAATATATCCAATTCTTG
>JANNDZ010000692.1:0-1776 GCA_031378395.1 Pseudanabaena sp. OTE_75_metabat_487_sub | reverse complement strand
AAAGAATTTCGCGAATTTTTGCGTAAAGTTGGGAGCGGTACACATACCAGCAAAAGCTTGACGCGCCAAGAGGCTGAAGCTGCCACGATCATGATGTTGCAAGGAGTTGCGACTCCTGCTCAGATTGGCGCATTTATGATCGCCCATCGGATTAAACGTCCGACTAGTGAAGAATTAGCAGGGATGCTCGATGCTTATAAGCTTCTGGGTGCAAAGGTTACGCCGATCGCATCGGCAAAACAGGTTTTAGTACTGGGATCGCCCTACGATGGCAGATCGAAGACTGCACCAGTTAGTCCTGTAACTGCGATTGTGCTGGCAACAGCAGGGATTCCTGTCTTGATGCATGGAGGCGATCGGATGCCTACGAAAGAAGGTTTACCTTTTATCGAAATTTGGCAAGCTTTGGGCTTAAATTGGCAAGATCTCTCCATTGAGCAAGTCCAACACAACCTCGAAACTCAAAATTTTGGATTTGTCTATTTGCCCAAGCATTTTCCGCTTGCTCAAGGACTAGTCACCTATCGCGAGCAAATCGGTAAGCGCCCACCCTTTGCCACCCTTGAGCTAATGTGGTCACCTTATCAAGGTAAGCAATTTATAGTGTCAGGTTTTGTGCATCCGCCTACCGAAACTAATATTCGCGAAGCCTTTGCTCAGCATGGGCTTACTGAATTTGCTACTGTCAAAGGCTGGGAGGGTAGCGTAGATTTGCCGCGATCGCGTACTGCCATTATCGGTATCAATCACGGTGATCAATTTGAGCGCTTGACTCTATCAGCAAGGAATTATGGATTTAGCTCTGAAGATCCTGCGATCGCTGATGCCTCAGAAATGGCAAGGAAAATTATCTCTGCTCTTAAAGCGGAACCTTCTGAATATCTTAATTCCGTGCTATGGAACTGTGGATTTTATCTCTGGCTCTACGGAATGCATGATGAAATTGCCGATGCGATCGTCTATGCTCAAGAAATCATTAGCAGTGGCAGAGCCTTACAGAAATTAGAGGAGCTACGAGCTTAATCACTCAAAATCAAAATAGTCATTGCGATCGCAGATTATCAGAACTGCGTTTATTGTTGCAATCTAATGAAGTGCGATCGCCTAGTCATCTCATGTTTAAGTAAATAGGCGATCGCTGGTTATGTCAAGATACATGATTATTTCTTGAAAAAAGTTGTTTGCAATGATTGTAAATTCATTAGATAAAGAGAGCATATTGATTGAGTTAAGCTCTATAAAAGATGACTTGACTACCCGCTATGAAGTTAACAAAATAGGGGTCTTCGGCTCGATCGTAAAGAATCAAGCAAATGAGAATAGTGATATTAATATTGTTGTAGATATGCAGCCAAATATCTTAAAGCGGGTTAACCTCAAAATTGAATTAGAAGAAAGATTTGGCAGAAAAGTTGATGTGATTCGATATTGGTATGGAATGAATAAATATCTAAAGGAGCGAATTGATCGTGAGGCTGTGTATGCATAGTCGCTCAATGCTTTTAGAATTATAACAATGTAAATTTTGCTTAGGACATAAAACCCAAAAGATAAGTGGAGGCACATCGTGCCACCACATATCTTTTTGGTTTTTTTTTATTTATCGAAAAATCCTCTTACAAAGATTTTAATATTTGACCTCTTTATTTTTTTTAATTTTTTTAGTTATAAACGCTTTTAAAAAACACGACTCCGAGGTATTCTCATAAAATTCATAGTCCTTGCTAAGTCTGCGATATTTGCCTAGCCACGAAAAAGTTCTCTCCACTACCCAAC
>JANNDZ010000684.1:0-5202 GCA_031378395.1 Pseudanabaena sp. OTE_75_metabat_487_sub | reverse complement strand
CTGAGCAAAACTTTCTTTTCTAGAGGAAATCAATTTTCAATAATGAAACATCATCATCAAACTTGGCAGTTGGTGTTTCGGTACGGATCTTTTGAAGAACTAAACTAGCATTGACTTCTTCATCTACGGCAAATTTCTCTTTCAAGAGATCGAAAAAGTTTGCTACACCCCAAATTCTGCCATTTTCTTGACTGACCTCAAAAATGCCATCACTAAAAATATAGAGCCTGCTATCTGGAGGAACCGATATCTCCGCACTAGTGTATTCAACATCTGGGAAAAATCCTACAGGCATATCTAAACTCGGCAGTTCTTGTATTTGAGGATTTTCAGGATCTCTAGCAATTAATAGCCCCTGCGGATGTCCAGCATTAGCATAGAGAAGCTTACGTTGCGATCGCTTAAATACTCCGTACCACATCGTAAAGTAGCGACCATTATGCTGACTCATCTGAAAAGCATGATTTAGTTCAGTCATAATTTTACTTGGTTCATAAAACTTTTCTTTGCCAAAAGACTGCGATCGCAGGAGATTTAGAATCGAGATGGACAGTAATGCCGAACCCACTCCATGTCCTGAAGTATCGATCAAATAAATAGCTAGATGATCATCGTCTAGCCAATAAAAATCATAACAATCCCCACCTAATTGGCTAGAAGGAATAAACTCGGCTAGGATGTTGACCTCCCCTTTTAAAGTCGCTGGCAAAAGAGATTGAATATATTCACTCGCCTCTGCAAGCTCAGCTTCTAGTAATTGCTTTTGTACTTGCAAGTCTTGGTTAAGCTGATAAATTCGTAGACCAGCTCTTACACTAGCGATTAATTCAGTTTTGTCGATCGGTTTAGACAAGAAATCATCAGCTCCATTATCTAAAGCCTGAACCTTGTCTTCTACGGCTCCTTTGGAGGTTAGCAAAATAAAAATTGTTGACGATAAATTCTGATCTAGCTTGAGTTGGCGGCATACTTCTAGCCCATCCACGTCTGGCATCATCCAATCACAAATAACTAGGGCAGGGAGATGTTTTTTGGCTAAAGATATTCCCTCATTTCCATTTTTAGCCACAATTACCTTATATCCTTGACCTTGCAGTGTGTTTTTTAAAATCATCTGCATGACAAGATCATCATCAATTACTAGAATTTGTAACATTCTGTTTGCCTGAAGCACTATATTTAGATAGAGTTGTATGAGTTAATTTAATTAGATTAATTTAATTAGAAAAAAAATCATTCAAACTGAAAAAAGTTCCTTGAAGAACCATATCTCAGTTACCAACAAATTTACAATCAGATTTATATCTTATCTCAAAACCTATCTTGGTAGAACTGCGGTGTCTCAAACAATTTTTTTGCAAGTAACTACTAGTCTTAGCGATCTCGTTCCTGTTTTGAATTGGTTTGAGCAACTTCCGCATACATCTGTGCCAAATGCTGATTGGTTACGTTGTAAGACAGCTCTAGCTGAAGTATTTACCAATTCTGTGCGTCATGCCCATCGAGACATGCCATCGGAAACCCCTATTAGTTTAGAAGCAAGTCTTACTGATAGTTCCATTGAGATCAAAGTGTTTGATTTTGGGGCAGGTTTCGATCTTTCAGAAAAACTATCAAAACTAGATGAAGTGGACGTTACGGCTCTAGGTGGCCGTGGGCTGGACTTGATCAGTCAAATGGTGGATGTCTTTACTTACGATAAAACCTCAGATGGGCGAAACTGTATGAAAATAGTCAGGTACTATGTCCCAATCTCCTGAGCTAGATTGTTTATCTGTTGAATATCTTTGGAAATTTTCTCAAGCAAGATTGCGGTATTTTCTGGCAGTTTTTTGTTTTTGCCACTTTCTTCTAATATGCTTGCGAATCTAGCAACTCCAGTAATTCCGATCGCAGAACTTGAGCCTTTAATAAAATGTGCTTCATGCTCAATATCTACATATTCTTTTGTAGCTATTGCGATCGTCAAGGCTTCTAAATGTTCAGGCATCGATATTGAGTACGCTTGCAATAACTCTTGCTTAAATTCATTATTACCACTACACATTTCGTCAAGATATTGCCAATCAATTTCTACTATAGAATCAATTAGGATGTCATCAACTTCAGAGGCATCATTGCTTGGTAATAAGATCTCAATATTAGGAACAGGGTTTACATCATCTTCCTCGGCAAGAATCTGGTTCCAGTAATCTAACTTCTTAGCCAAATCTTCTTTCCGAACAGGTTTACTCAAAAAATCATCCATGCCCGAATCTAGGCAGCGATCGCGATCTTCTCGCATCGCATTGGCGGTTAGAGCAATGATAATTACTTTTGGGGACTTGTAATTTGGGGATGCTTCGCGATCGCGAATTTGCCGACTAGCATTATAGCCATCAAGGATTGGCATTTGGCAATCCATCAAAATAATATCGTAAGGAACTGTTGCAAGCAGATCCAAAGCTTCTTGCCCATTACCAACAACATCTACCTTAAAGCCCAAACTGTGCAGTTGATTGACGGCAACTTTCTGATTGATCGGACTATCTTCAGCCAGTAATATTCGGAGTTTTGAGGCAGGGCGAATTTCTTTGGTCTTAAGATTCTTTCTGGAAGTTTTTTGTCCTTCTGGTGTCCCTGCGATCGTATTAACTAGACTATTTAATAAACGCGCTTTGCGGACTGGTTTGCAGAGATAGTCAGCAAAGCCAATCTCCAACATACGTCTTGCTGCACCACTTTGATCTAGAGAAGTAAGCATAGTTAAATGCATATCCTTCAGGATTTTGGAGCTTTTAATTTGGATACCCAATTGCTCACCATCTAATTCAGGCATTTGCATATCCAGCAATGCAACTTGATATGGTTGTCCCATCTCTATGGCTCGGTGAAGACAAGGGATAACATCAGTAGATTGAATAAGTATATCGACTTCCATACCCCAAGACTTCAGTTGATGGTAAAGAATATTACAGTTTGTGATGCTGTCATCAACCACCAAAACCTTTAGTCCTTGGAGATTCTCTACTCCAAGACTATGCTGTTCACTAGATTTATTGATTTGCTTTTGAAATGGAACTGTAAACCAGAAAGTTGAACCTTTATGCTCTTCGCTTTCTAGATGGATTTCTCCTCCCATTAGCTCTACCAATTGCTTACAGATAGCCAGACCCAGCCCTGTGCCGCCATATTGTCTAGTAGTTGAGGCATCAACTTGGATAAAAGGCTGAAACAACTTAGACTGTGAAGATGCTGGAATCCCAATTCCCGTATCAATTACAGCAAATTTTAAAATCACAGAATTTACTAATTCAGATTCTAGACTTACTTCAATGATTACCTCTCCTTGGTTAGTGAATTTAATGGCATTATTAGTCAAATTCAATAAAATTTGTCGTAAGCGGCTGATATCTCCTTGCAGATATTTTGGCGTATCTGGATGAATAAATGTAGCTATTTCCAGCCCTTTACTATGAGCTGGCTTGGCTAATATATCAGCGATTTCCTCTATGCTTGACTCTATATCAAAGTCAAGTACTTCCAACTGCATCTCACGAGCTTCCAATTTAGAGAAATCCAGAATTTCATTTATAAGGTTTAATAGGTGCTCTCCACTGTTGTGAATTGTGTCAGCAAAATCTCGCTGTTGTGCATCCAAGATAGTTTCGAGCAATAAACCTGTCATCCCAATCACAGCGTTCATCGGTGTCCTGATTTCATGACTCATTGTTGCCAAGAAAGAACTTTTTGCTTTGTTAGAATCCTCTGCTTCTTGCTTAGCTATTTGGAGTTCATAATTTTGTTGATTTAGCCGTTCATTTAATTCGACTAATTCTTGAGTCCTAAGATTGACCCTCTTCTCTAATTCTGTTTTAGACTGCTGAAGTAATGTCTGGGTTCTTTGTTGTTCAGTAATATCATTAATTGCGATAACTACGCTAATTTCTTTTGGCTCGTTAACCGCTATTTCCACGTAAGTAGAAGTAACTTCAAGAATCGATCCTTGTTCACTAAGATAACATTCGTAACTCTCACTAATTTTCCCTTTCTTCTCCATGGCTAGTGCCACAGGATACTTTTCGGCTGGCACAAGAACGCCGTCATAATGCAAAGGCAAAAGTGGCGGCAATTCTTTGCCCAAGATCATAATATGCAACTTCCCAACTAAGCGATCAAAAGATTTATTACACCATTGGATACGCCCTTCTGCATTAGTCCACACGATTGCACTATCTACCGCACCTAGAGCGATTTCCATTTTCCCTAGTGTTGATCGCAGTTCCTGTAGTTGAGAAGGAGTAGATTCCATGAATATAATCTTAGGATTGACGACTAAAAAGTTAGACTGTCCTGCAAAGGATGTGCGGCACGAAGCGCTGCACATCCTTTGCAGGAATAACAAAAGTTAAGGTTCGAGTGAACGAAGCGTTGCCCCAAAGCTCCACTGTTCGTCTTGTTTTTCGGCAAGAATATAGTGCTCAGATAGGATCTCTCGCTCGTCTTTGGTGATAACTTTAAGCTCTAGTGGATGATTGAGAATTGTCGCAACACCAGAGGCAGTGAAGCGAGAAAACCCCATATGGTGAGATTCTCGAAAATAACTTGGTAAAATCACCGAGATCAGTTGTCCAACAATTTCTTGCTTTTCCCATCCAGTAAATATTTCAAAATGCTCATTGACATCAACAATAATTCCTTGAAAGTCAGCAATAACACCAGGGAGATCGCCAGTTAAAATCTCTGCAAGTGTCTGGGGACGATCCATAGAGAAATCCTCAAAAATAATATGGAGTTATATATGTTTTCAATGAGAACATATATAACTCCATATTATACATTTTGTTTGGTTTGATGAGTACTTTGACACAATTAAAACAGCAATTCTCATTGTGAACTCGATTTTGAATTTTCTAGCAACTCATGCGCTAGAAAATCCAAAATCGGTTTTTTGAAAGCACGTCGTAGGTGGGCTTCCAAAAATTCAACTTTAGACTGATTTTACGTGGAAGGAATTCCTGCAATGGCGAGAGTCTAGGGCTGGCACGGGGGCACAGCCCCTACAAAATCTAAATTGTTTAGGTACTGGAGTTTAGACTAAAAAAGGAAAAAAAGGCAGAGTAAAAGAGATACAAACTGCCTAAAGTAGATGAAAAAGAAAAAGCACATCTACAGTCATGATTATTGATAAACTACAGGACTTTCGTCAACAGGCATATAATT
>JANNDZ010000639.1:0-3696 GCA_031378395.1 Pseudanabaena sp. OTE_75_metabat_487_sub | reverse complement strand
TAATGCATGAGCGCAACGCTCACAACTTCCCACTCGATTTGGCTGCTGTTGATGTTTCTCCTGTAGCTATGGCTGCTCCTGCTATCAACGGTTAATCTTTTGACCTAGTCATCTCGAAACAAAAAAGCTCTCCTTACGGAGAGCTTTTTTGTTTACTTAGATTGTGTAAGAGGCGATCGCTTTTATACCAAAGCACAAAAGTGTGACAACACTTTTAAATAAGGCTTGCAGCATAAAGCATTGCTCCAATTAGTCCAACTTCAGGATTAAGCACTATATGAATCGGAATGTCGTCTAAAACGGGGCTGATTCGACCCTTACTTTTTAAAATTTGCAAAAATGTTCCATCCTGAAGCAAAGGCAATATTTTGGGAGCAATGCCACCCGCAATATACAAGCCACCATTAGGAATTAATTTCAAAGCTAAATTCCCCACTTCGGCTGCATAAGCCTCAACGAAGATTTGCATCGTTTGTGTAGCTAAATGATCAAGATTAGTTTCGCTATTAACTCCCAAATTTGTTAATGCAGCATTAGCGATCGCAGCCGCCACATCAACATTAAGATCACCTGCTTCCCATAGCTTAACTTTTTCAGCAAGTTCTGCTGATTCTGGAGAGGTTTGCCGATCGCGCAAAAACTGATAAATTGCCACAATTCCTGTCCCTGAAGCTACTCTCTCAACCGATACGCGATCGTGACGCTTTTGCAAATATTGCAATAATTCTATTTCTAGAGCATTTCTGGGCGCAAAGTCTGTATGTCCGCCCTCAGTAGGATAAACCTCATAACGATCGCCATTCCACCCTAGATATGCTTCCCCTAAACCTGTGCCCGCTCCAATTACACCAATCGGCGATCGATCCACCACACGCCCATCTTGTAAAGTATGCAAATCGTGGGGCTGTAACCCTAAAACTCCGTAGCCCACGGCAACAAAATCATTAATCAGGCTCACATTAGCAATATCGAACTCTTCGGCAAGGCGATCGCTATCAAACGACCAACCGAGGTTAGTTAATTGTGATCGGCGATCGCGCACGGGCCCAGCAATCCCAAAACAAGCCGCTGATAACAATGGCAATTCGCCTAAATTTATTTTGGCTGCCTCTATAAATTCACGTAAGACATCCGAAAAGCTACCATAACTAGCGCCAGCAAAGCGCTGCTCGTATAAAACTGTAAACCCATCAGAATTTTTTTTGGCAACCCGCAAAAGAGTCTTTGTCCCACCAATATCACCAGCCAAAATCATCGTCATTATTATTTCCTTGTCTAAATCATCGAAGAAAGTATTTATGGGGTCTGCTTTGCCGATCTTTTAAGTAGCAAGGCACAATTGAATGTAAAACTTCAAAATCTGTACTACCCGATTAGTGGGCGGTACAGATTTTTGCTCTTTGTTATTAATTATGCTGCGGTACTTACTAATTGATTGCGAGCTGATCGATCGCATATTGTGCCGCCGCCGATACCTGAGGATGAGCATCTTTAACGAGATAATTCAGAGCTGACAGACTTTTATCACACCTCAGATGTCCTAAAGCTTCAGCCAAACGCTGTCTGGTCAGCCAATCATCAGACTGAGCAAACCGCAAAATTTGATCGACACATCGCAAATCACCCACTTCACCCAAAGCCGCGATCGCGGCTTGATGCAACATCGTTTCTTCGCTATCTAGAGCCTGAATGAGAGCATCGTAAGCTCGTACATCGCCTAGATTTCCTAGCGACACCGCTGCGCTAAAACGGACTAGCCACTCCGTATCCTCATAAAAAGCGCGTAACAATGGCTCCACAGCACGATTATCTTGGAGATAACCCATGGCTCCAGCCGCATCAGCGCGAATCCCATAATCACTCTCAGTTTCTAGAATTCTCGCCAAAACTGGAAAGCAGTCTTCTGTATGCTTTAAACCTAGAGCAAATACCGCCATTGATCTAATCTGTAAGTTCTCATCATCAATTACCTTTAAAATTAGAGGCACAGCCTCATCAGGCGTTAAATCTCGCAAAGACACTAAAGCACGAAGGCGATCGCGAGAATTGTCACTGTCTAATTGTTGGGAAATATTGCTTAAATCTAAATTTTGATTGGTAAAAGACATAAAAAGCTCATGTTAAAACTCTAAGTATAGCGAGCGCTCACTTTGATTAAAACAAGCTGAAGCTACAAGGGCAAGGATTCATATCACTTCTAATTTTAATATAGCCCGATTGGATGACAAAATATGCAGACTAGGTATGCTATGATACACTCAAATTGAAATCAATTGTAGCTAATTTAGTGAGACTTATAAACTAACGATCCCTATTTTAGGTAAAATCTATGTATTATAGATTTAGCAGGATGAAGGTAATTTATTAATAGTGTAAGTATCTATTGAAAAGTTCCCATCTAACTACATAGACAAATACACAAACATAAAATTTACTCTCGTGAGGAGTGGAATAATGAAAAAAGTATCTTTGAATCTAGCTGGCAGCCTAAGCCTATTAAGTGTTATTGGTGCAGTCGCCGCAACTCCTGCATTTGCTGAAACAAATACAACTGTTTCACAAGTTAGCCAAGCTATGAGCAGCGATCCAGTTGCTCAAAACGTAACTTCAGTATCTCAACTTAGCGATGTTAAGCCAACTGACTGGGCTTTCACCGCACTTCAATCCTTGGTAGAGCGCTACGGTTGTATCGCTGGCTACCCCGATAGCACTTTCCGTGGTAAGCAAGCAACCAGCCGCTACGAATTTGCCGCAGGTTTGAATGCTTGTTTGGACAAGATCAACGAAATCATCTCCGCAGGTTTGGCTGATAAGGTTAGCAAAGAAGACCTCGCCACCCTGCAAAAGCTACAAGAAGAGTTTGCTGCTGAACTCGCCACCCTTCGTGGTCGTGTCGATGCTCTTGATGCTAAAGTTGCTAAGCTCGAAGCTCAACAGTTCTCCACCACCACCAAGCTTTCTGGCGAAGCAATCATGTCCGTACAAGGTGCTAGTGGTAATAATGCTGCTGGATTCCCAACAAGCACAAACGTCTTCGTATCTAGCCGTGTTCGCTTAGACCTCAATACCAGCTTCACAGGTAGCGACTTGTTGAAAACCAGATTAGAAGTCGGTAATGGAACCACTAACATTCCTGGTACTTTTGGCGCAGGTACTCCTACCCAGTCTACGGCTCCTGGCAATACTAACTCCAGCAACGTCGGCTTTCAAACCTATGGTCAAGATTATACAGGTCTAACTGGCGGTTCAACCTTTGTACTTGCCAAGTTGCGTTACGACTTTAACCTTGGTGATGCTCGCATCTCTCTTGGTCCCGTAATCCATGCCTACGACCACATTGACACCAACAGCTATGCTAATTACGAAGCCACTGACTTTGCCTCTACCTTCTTCATTAATAACCCCTTGATGATGTTGGTAAATGGTCAAACTGGTGGAGCAGGTGCTGCGTTTGATTGGAATCTTGGCAAGAGTGCTTTCACCTTACGTGGTTTGTATTTAGCGGGTAATGCAAGTAGCCCTACAGCTGCTGCTGGTGTAAACCGTGGTTTATTCGGTGATGCTTACCAAGCGAGCGCTGAGTTGGAGTTCGCTCCTAAGAATGCTGCTGGTGATAAGCCTTTTGCAATCAAGCTTCAATACACCAATGGTGCTGTAAACAATACTGGCGTTAATGCTGGTGGTGTAAACGTTGAG
>JANNDZ010000623.1:0-2816 GCA_031378395.1 Pseudanabaena sp. OTE_75_metabat_487_sub | reverse complement strand
CGGAGCGAATTTGATCTATCATAATTCAAATTAAGCCATATTCTTTAGCCACCAGAACGGAAGCTCGACGATTTGGTGTGTTGAGTTTTGCATTCAATCGTTGAAACCGACTATCAATAGTGGTGGCGCTGGTTGCCAAAGAAGCCGCAATTGCTTTGCTACTTAATCCTTGCATTTCAAGATTCAACAGTTTTATATCTTCGTTAGTAATATGATTTTGCTCCAGGAGTTCTTGGCGCATATGTTTAACCCACCAATCGTGCAGCTCCATAGCGAGAGATCGAGCAAGTATTTTAATACTAGAAGGTATATAACTCTCAAAAAAATCTGGCTGAGACGATCCCAGAACTAATATGCCAAGTCTGGATATTCCGCCGCTAGAAGGTGCCGGCACTATATATGACGACAATAGTCCATGCTGCATTGCAAGAGAAACCGTTTCTCTTTGCGATGGTGTATTGAGTTTTATTCTGCTGCCGCAAACAGCCTCTGAGTTATTCGACGCATAAATCAACCAAGGGTCTTTGCTGTAACTGCAAAGCTTTTGATATTCGAAGCACCACGCTTCATTACATGCAGCAAGGAAGCGAAAGCTTTCCATGCTCAAATCTTCTCGAATATAGCTTGCGAAAACAGCTTGCTCTATGCACCAAGAGCGCTTTATTTGATGCAGCGTTTCTAGCAGTTGCTGCTTATTAGATAGTTTTGAAATATTTTGTATTAATTCCAAACTATCTGATATGAGGAGTGAGGTTGTTGTTCCCATGTTTTCAGCATACTGTAAATAAGCTATTTATTCTTCTGCAAAAACTTCAGAGGAAACACGTTTCATTTTTAAGAAAATTTGTGGGAAGTCAAAGCGCAATGGCGACTGGTCAATAAAAATGTTGAAGTCTATATTATTTGAAAATAGAAAATGATGTTCAATTTTGCAACGGGCATCTTTTCTTTGCTTAAATTCCACGTGCAATCCTGAATCACATTGCGTTAGAAGGAATGTGGTTGCGCCATCATCGCTCAAGAAAATATCACTCTGAAGTTCATCAGATTTTCTTTTACATGCTCTCGTCATTGTTATCCTCGTCAGGAATATATGATTTTGCGCAAAATTTACATACAAGCAGCGAAATCTGAGTGTCGCTGGGTGATACGGGCCAAGTGAACGAAGATTCTTCGCCACAATACAGGCACTCTTTGATGGCGTAGAAGTAGGGTTTTTCGCATGAATCACAACGTATGCTATCTATGTTGCCTACATCTAAAACCTCGAAAGGGTCTTCTGATTCACTTTTGCAAAAAGGACAGTTAATAGTGAGGTCAGACATGGTTGTATGAATGAGAAATATATTAATTATTAAATGTTTCTGAACAAATGAAATAGCCAGTTCAGCTTAATTAGAGATTTTTTCGCTTAGAAGAACGAATGCCGTACCGAAGCTAGTTTCAACATTTGCCCTAAAATATATTTCGTTTGCTAATAATATTTCTGATATCAAGTTGGTTCAAATCACGCAACTAATTATTTGTGAAATCCTGGTTTGAAACTTGTGGACGAAGTAAACGACGTGCGAGAGAAGAAACGACGTCAGGTGGTAAAAGCTGACCTATCGCAACAAGGCAGTGATCTAGTTGATTTACATAGGCAATAGACTTGTTGCGATTCAATGCTGCAAGTGAACGTACTGCAACGACATTGGGTTGATGAGCAAGAAAATTTTTCCCTAAAGACAAGTGTTCCATGCGAGCAGTAGACAAAAAAGCCGTTTGTGTAATACCAGGACAAAAAGCTGTCACTGAAACACCGAGGGATTTCACTTCATGATGTAATGCAACGGACCAATTCAAAAGAGCGGCTTTGCTACTGCTTAATATGGCCAGATTTGGAAGAGGAAAAAAAGAAGCCAAAGAAGCAAAATTTAGTATTTTGCCTTGTCTTTGAATTAACTTTGGAAGTAGTGCATGAGTTATTTTTAATGGAACAGAAAAATTTATACTTGAAATTTCTAAGTTGGATTCATTCGTGCTATTTGCAAAATCTGAAAGTAATCCGCGACCTGCGCAATTAACAAGTATATCTATTTCACTTCCGCATGCAATCGCTAAAAAATTATTGATCGCATTAGAGTTCAACAAGTCGCATTGGATTACTGTCACACCGCTAAACAATGCTAGCTGAGCTAGTTTTCTTTCATTTCTTCCGGTTGCTAATACTTGTATTCTTTGCCTAACTAGATTCTCAACAATATGTTGTCCAATACCACCCGTTGCGCCGGTAACCAATGCTAATTTGCGAGATTTGTCCGGCAAATTCATGAGGTTAAAATGCGTAGTCTAATGATACAAGTGCGATATGTGGTCGGAAATTTATATCCGTTGTTCTAATAATGCCTTGAGTCTCAATCTCTGCTCGTGATCGTGCATTAACCCTGATAAATCTTGTGGTTAGTGTTATATTATCACTTAGTCGGGTTCTAGCTCCGATTTCCCAAGCGAGGCCAGTCGATGATTTAATTCGAACACTGGTGGGACCGCCAAGTGCACTTTGAAGGCTTTGGCTCGCCTCAGTATCAAAGAATCGGGTGTAGTTTAATCCAGCACTTATGAACGGTCGGAAAATACTATCCTTATCCAAGAAATTATATTGAATAAATAAAAGAGGTGCCGCTTGTTTGGAAGTGGCGATTTCCCCAAGTCCTGATGCAGCTCCGGTACCGCGAACACTGTATTTAACTGGCAGACCTATAATTCCAGATATAGCAATGTTTGGTGTTATGAAATGTGTATAGGTGCTACCTAGCGTGTTTGCATCTTGAACA
>JANNDZ010000616.1:0-1904 GCA_031378395.1 Pseudanabaena sp. OTE_75_metabat_487_sub | reverse complement strand
TTGAGCAAGTCCATGCCGATCGCGTATCAAAGTGGTTTTTTGAGCAGTCTGGACGTGGCGCAATCCGCACTATGGGAACCCGATTGCAAAATATTCTGGTCACTTCAGCAGCAATCTCAGTTTTAAAAGCAGTTTATGGTGAAAAATTGCGCGTACTTGTCCTCGCCACCTCTCCCGAACGTCTTGGTGAATGGCGACGAGGTTTCCAAGATTGTCTGGGCTTGACCAGAGAGCATTTTGGCTCTGACAAAGGTATTGCCCTATTTGAAGATCCTGAGCCTCTCGCAACTAAAGGCGATCGCCTTGTCAAGGAAGGGCTTAGCCCTTTAGTTGTCATCGATGAGTCTGAAGAACTAATTGCCGTAGATTTGCTGCGATTTCCTCTTTTGATTGCTTTTGGTGGTGCACCTGAATCTAAACCTGCGGCTCCTTCGGCTTATATGAATCGTGATAGCAGCCGCGACATGAATCGTGATAGCAGCCGCGAAAGCTCTAATAGTCGTGACTACATTCGTGAGGCTCCCCGCGATAATCCAAGGGACACAAGTCGGGATTATGCGCCGCCCAAAGAACGTGATAATCGTGATTATGGTGCAAGGGAATATCCGAGTCGGAATTATGGCGATCGCGATCCTCGTGATACTAGCTATGGAAATAATCGCGGACGCAATAATCAAGATTCCGATTGGGACTGGTAAAAAAAATAGGAGCGCATCGCGCTCCTATTTTTTTAAGAAAAGGGCGCGATGCGCCTTTTTCTTATTTCTTAGCTGGTGCTACCTGAGGTGTAGCAGATTGCTTGGTGTTCTTGAGAATGTACTCAAACGAGGAACGCGATGGCACAAACTGGAACCGTTCGACTTCAGGGTTAGGCTTATTATCCTTGGACACCATTGAGTCTAGAACTTGGAAGAGTGAAGCAACTTGAATCTTAGTTGCCTTAGTAACATCGGGTTGATCTTTGCTAGCGCGATCGAGCAGGTTTTGTAGGTCTGTTTTATCAAGGAAGAAAGGCACAACTTGCTCCTTCTTGCCATTTTGATCAATGCTCATGGTTAGCAAGCCTTGGTTATTAGCTTGACCACCGATCGCAAAGAAAACAGGCACATTAGGAACTTTATCAGCCGCATCACCTTGAGCGGTCAGGATTGTCCTTGCTGAGTCAATACTTGCCTTAGCAGGGATAAACTGGAAAACGACTTTTTTATCTTTGTTTTCACGAATTACTTTATAGGCATCATTCATCGATCGCACAATGATCTGCGCCTTTTTACCAACTTCAGGATTTGACTTTTGGACTTGACTGAGCATCATTTGGGCTTCGTCGGGACCAAGGAAGAAAAACAAAAGCTGGCTATCATCAGGCTTAGCATTTGGTTGCGGAGGAACTGCACCTAGAAGAGGCGAGCCTTTATCATCAGTAATCGTGAAAATAGGAATACTGCCCAATCTTTCCAAAACTTGAGCTTCGGTGAGGGCTTCAGCTTTGAGAGTAAATATGGGACTAACAGCGATCGCCCCTGCGACACCTGCGGTGGCTGCTAGACTAACCAACGACTTGAATACGGACATATTTCTCCTAGCTACAATACTAATTATGAGGTTTATTTGAGATTCGGGATGCAAAACAACTGGGTGAATGAGCCTTGAAAAGTTAAAAGTTAAAGATAACAATTGTCCGAAAGTAACTTTCTGGCAACTTTAACAATATTTCACGCAAAAAGACAACCTTTTTATACCAGCTTCAGACTAGTTTGTGCGTATATTGTTACTTTCTTAGACTCGAATATCATAAGTATAGTTCCTAAAACCCAGAGGTGAAGTTGTGGCGCTTCGCGCCGCAACTTCACCTCTGGGTTTTGATTATGTCCTAAAATAGTTAACAGCTGTAGCTATACTTAGCG
>JANNDZ010000555.1:0-2206 GCA_031378395.1 Pseudanabaena sp. OTE_75_metabat_487_sub | reverse complement strand
GCCAATTTACACTGTTGTGCCTAACTACAGCAATTACCGATCAAACGAACTACAAGAGGACTTTTGAAAGTGTTGCTTTGCGACACTTTCAAAAGTCTTCTTGGTTTAGGTGTGAGCGAAAATCGCTGTAAGGTTATTCCTAGCGTATGGGCTAACAGCTAAATACCATCATTCTAACTTTTGAATTCTAACAAATCAATCCTACTGTTGAGCATATCCTCAGCAAAAAAAGACTTCAACGCCGCATTGTACTGGCAGTAATACCAAATCACAAAATGGCGTAGCCATTTTGTGATTTTAAAACCCTTACAGGGGTTGGTTTTTAGTTCACAGAAGTGTTGTCACACTTTTGTGAATTGGTATAAGCCAATTTGCCCCAGATCTGGCAATCTTAGCTACCTCAAATTTAATCGTAGCAATCAATTATTGCAGTGTTTAGTATAGTCATCTTGCCAAGTCGTTATATCTAGAGAATTGCCCCTCAGCCATGCTCCGATTCATATTCGCCTTTCTGGGCGATCGCATCAACAATCATTCTCCTGAAGGCGATCGCACATATCAATGGGAATCTCAAACTTTTTCAACATTACTTCAACTCGATTTCGGCATCGACGGGCATACCGATTTTGGCGAATCCATTGGAATCATCGATCGCTAGTTTTACTCCAAATACCTGCTGTGTCCGATCGCGTTTGAAGTAGACATTTTCGGGAGTAAATGAAGCTTTGGCATCGATCGCCGTAACTGTGGCTTTGAGTGGATTTTTGCGATCGCGATCGGCATCAATATAGATTCTTAGTAATTTCTAACTTAAATACTATTTTGTAAAGCCACGATATCCGCACTTACAATTCGATCTAAATTTCTCGTAATCTTCTCCATATCCCAATTCCACCATGCGATTTCGAGTAACTTTGCGATCGCTTGATCGTCAAACCTCTGACGGATCACTTTAGCAGGATTACCACCTGCGATCGCATAGGCTGGCACATCCTTAGTGACCACAGATTTGGAGGCAATAATCGCGCCATCACCAATTTTGACTCCCGCCATAATCACCGCTTCATAGCCAATCCAGACATCATTCCCAATTACGGTATCGCCTTTGTAGGGAAATTCGAGATTTTGCGGCTTCCACTCGTTCCAAAAGATTTGAAATGGATAGGTGGAGATGCCAGACATACTATGGTTTGCGCCATTCATAATGAACTTTACGCCACGAGCGATCGCGCAAAATTTGCCGATAATCAACTTGTCGCCAATAAAGTCAAAGTGGTACAGGACATTTCGTTCAAAGTTTTCTGAGTCTTCAGGATCGTCGTAGTATGTATAGTCGCCGATGACGATATTCGGGTTAGTAACCGTGTTTTGAATAAAGCAAACTTGGGGGAATCCTGCCATTGGATGAGGATTCTTCGGGTCTGGATATCGCATAGACAAGTTAATGGGGGATGAAAAACGGCTGTAAGTGCTAAGATTTTAATACTGTATCTTCAAATTAAAATTTATGAATACGGTAACTTTAAATCTTTCACCAATCTCGAAATTAGCTGACGATCAGTTTTACGATCTATGTCTAGCTAATCCTGATGTAAAGTTTGAGCGTAATTCTAGAGGAGAGGTAATTATTTTGGCTCCGACGGGTGGAGAAACGGGAATTTATAATGCGGGTTTGATTGCTCAGTTTTGGATTTGGAATAATCGCTTTAAGCTTGGCAAGGTATTTGATTCTTCGACTTGTTTTAAGTTGCCTAATAATGCTAACCGATCGCCTGATGTGTCGTGGATTAGTTTGGAGCGATGGAATGCATTAACAGTTTCTCAAAAAGAAAAGTTTCCCCCAATTACGCCTGATTTTGTTTTGGAGTTGATGTCGCCAACGGATACGCGCAAAGAGACTCAAGCGAAAATGCAGGAATATATGGAAAATGGCGCAAGGTTAGGTTGGTTGCTAGATCGCAGGGCAAATATTGTGGAGATTTATCGTCAAAATCAAGTCGTGGAAGTTCTCACTAATCCTGATGTGCTATCTGGTGAGGATGTGTTGCCTGAGTTTAGTTTAGACTGGGAGCATCTCAATTAGGCGCTGAGTAGAAATACTTAGGAATCAAGAATGAGATAATAGAAAAAAGTAACGGAGTAGAAGCAAATGACATCAGAAGAAAAACAAAGACTCGAAGCCTGTACCAGAGAAATAGCCGAAATC
>JANNDZ010000529.1:0-14263 GCA_031378395.1 Pseudanabaena sp. OTE_75_metabat_487_sub | reverse complement strand
GGACTAGAAAAGTGCAAAGTCCCGCTAAATACAGTGGATAACCATAGGAAGAAGGATTTTCTTGATTAACAACTAATCCCGCAATTATGGGGCCAAAAGCATTGGATATACTGAGATAGGAAGAGTTTATCCCTAAAATTGTGCCCTGTTCTTCAGGGCTAGTATTGAGGGAAATCAACGCACTAATCATCGGCTGCACGACAGAGTTTAGTAAGGAAAAAAGCACACAAACGGCGACAAAATAATATGCATCTTCCCAAATTGGCATCAAAACGAAGGAAAGGCTACGGACGAATAATCCCAAAAAGAGAATTTGGACTAGTTGCAGATGTTTTGTCATTTTGGAAATACCTAAAGTCTGCATAATTACTCCCAGCACCCCAAACAGCAAAAACATTAGCGCTAGAGAATCGCTATTCTGTTTGAGAACTATCAGAAAATAGGGCTGAAATGCGAACGTAAACAGCGTAAATGTCATGCCCGTTAGAAAATTAATGATTAACAAGATCCCAATTTTGGGTATGAACAAGCCTGTGATCAGTCTGTCTAAGCCAAGATCGAAAATGTTTTGCGCTTTTTTTGCTTTAGTTTTGAGAGTTTCTGGCAGAAGGAATATTGTAAGTAGTAAAGCGATCGCAGCGATTGTTCCCGACACCAAAAATGAAGCCCCAAAGGATTTACCCAGAGGCGTATTCAGTGCAGCCTTCTGGGCAAGTAAACTAATTGCGGGACCAAGAATAAAACCTAAACCAAAGGCGGCTCCATTAATGCCAAAGGCTTTAGCGCGGTTCTCAGGAGTAGTAACATCAGAAATTACGGCTTGAGCAACTGAGGCATTACCTCCTGTAATGCCATCAAGAAATCTGGCAAAAAATAAAACGGCAGCACTTGCTGCTGTTCCAGCCATCAGATTTGCGACTACTGTCCCAGCCAAGCTGATGATTAGTAATGGTTTACGTCCAAAGCGATCAGAGAGTTTTCCGATGATTGGAGTAGCAAAAAATTGGGCGATCGCATAAATTGCAAATAGTAAGCTAGTCTGAAAATCATCTAATTTGAACTGTCTGCCATATTGGTACAACACAGGGATCAGAATCGTAAAACTCAGGGAGTTAATAAAAGAAATGAGGGCAATAATCCAAAATTTACGATTCATTCGCTTTGGCGATCGCATATAGTCCTTGTCTATACTACAGCTCTATCACATTTACAGCAGTTTTCGAGTATCTAAACCCAAAAAACATGCGATCGCACTTTTTACCAGCCGCTTCTACTCTTCCCAAATATCCCACCAATGGCGAACCAATCTCTATTTACTAGGACGATTTATGCGAATTAGTTTGTTGGTTAGTTCTACTGTGTTGGTAATCGCCTCATTAATTTGGATAGCTCTATTAAGGTCTTCAGTACAAACGATAATACCCTCATGGCTAGGTTGTAAGTTATGTAGTCGAATGAAGTCATTTCGATTAATGGTTAATACTGAGCGATTGTCACTGATCGCAAAGGCTAATACCTCTTCATCGGGAATTCTTTGGTTGGCTTTTCCTGCTTCTTGGACTGTCAAAATGTCATGCCCTAGTTCGCGTAGTAGTTTGACGACAATTCTGGGAAACTGTTCATCGGCATATAGGCGTGCCATGTTAAGCTGCCTCTTGCCTATGAATAGCTGATTCTATCTCATCAGGATGAGTTTCTGCGTATCGCCATGCGTTTACTAGGTCTGTTGCGGATAGGGTAGGATAGTCTTCGAGAATGTAGGCTTCGCTTGCGCCTTGGCGTTGGAGGCTCACTAGCAGCCATACGGGTATGCGGGTTTGACGAATGCAAGCATCGCCGCCCATGACTCTAGGATTTTTTTCGATGCCTTGCCAAGTGTTGCTGAGGCTTTGGACTAGGATTTGGATTGCTTGAGATTTTTCTTCTGGGGTTAGGGCTAGCAGTTGTGGTTGTAGTTCTTTGAGTGTCATATTATGTCTCCTTTTCTATTGCTAAGTCTCTCAAAAAACAAAAGCGATCGCACTTTTTACCACCACTCTTATCTCTCCCAAAATATCCTGCCAATGGACAAGAAATCTCGGTTGTTTATATGCTTTAGCTTACGCAGCATAGCGATAAACAGGTGTCTGAATTACACGTTTCGGTTCCTGACCCTCCAAAATAATTTGCTACAAAAAAGCTACAATTGATGGAGAGAAAAATTGCTCTCCTGTTTCTTCGTTTACGCGAGCAGGAACGTTCTCAATCAGGATAAATTTGTCGTTTAGTTCCAATGAGTAGGTTACTCGCTTTTCGACAAGCTGTTCTTGATAATTATTCATTGTTTGTTCTCCTTACTGTGAAGTTGCTTTAGATCGGCAAGTCTCGTAGATAGTAAAAGCGATCGCCTTTTATCCCATCACTTGTCAAATTTATTATTGTCGGAGGGTTTATGCCCATAGTCTCTGAACGTTGTATACATCGAATGCTACATCTCGGCTAGCAATAGGTAAGGATCTGTTGATTGCTTGCGCAATTAGAATGCGATCGAATGGATCTTTGTGATGTGTTGGAAGATGAGAAAGTTGGATGGTGTCGGTTATGGAGATTGGTAAAAGTATAAACTTTGTCTCTTGAAATCTGGTTTCGATGCTATTGAAATCCTCTTTTAAAGATATTTTGCCGATATTAAGTTTGATGGAAATTTCCCAAAAGCTGACTATGCTAACCAATACTTGATCTGTATTCTCAATTGTTGTTCGCAATGAGGTCGGCAGGTTGGGGTCGTCTTCTGACAACCAAATGAATGTATGAGTATCCAGTAAAATTGAACTCATTGCATATATTCCTCTAGTTCTTCTAATGGTTCGTCAAAGTCTTCTGGCAGTGGTAAAACGAAGGTTCCTTTCATGGAGCCAGCAAAACGAGGCTTTTTAGAGATTGTCGCTGGTTCTAGGTTAGTGTCTTTGTATTGACTGGCAAGAAATTCGGTGTATAAAAACACGGAATTTTTAACTGATTCTGGCAGTTTTTCAATGTTTTTTAAAATAGCAGATTCTATGGCTGTCATAGTTGTTTCTCCTTGTTTAAGTCTTATGTATCACATGGTAAATCTCGTAAGTAGTAAAAGCGATCGCCTTTTCTCCCTCACTCTTATCTCTTCCCAAATATCCCGCCTTTAGCATTTCACAACCTCTTTAGTAATTCTTGAACAGAGTATACAGGGATAGTTGAACTCACAAATCCTTTGGCATCAAGGGTTACTAACGAGAGCTTTCATTAGAGATGTTTCTCCATACGATGCTGTTCTAACATTGATTCGACTTCGGCATCGGTTGGGGCTGGCTGGCTAGTTTTGAGTAAACCTTTCATGCGGCTGATTGCTTGCGATCGCTTAGGTGTTGAGATTGGAGTTTCTTGAATCGAGTCGATGATAGAGCGCACAAGTTCTAGGCGATCATTTACAGGTAATTTACGCACCTGATTCTTAAGTTCTTGCAATAGCATAGTGTTACTCCAGTTGGTCTGTTTTAGTAGACTAGCGTAGATAATTTTAACATTTTTGGTAAATGTCACTTAATTATCGTAGCAATAAGTCTCGTAAGTAGTAAAAGCGATCGCACTTTTTACCAGCCTCTTCAACTCTTCCCAAATATCTTAAGCTAATGAGAAAATATTAATCCCATATACGTGAAACTGGATAAGAATCAAAAGCGGTATCTTTGCTCACTAAGTTGAAGGAATAGTTTATTGCTTGGGCAATTAGTATGCGATCGAATGGATCTCGATGTTTTATCGGTGAATTTGGTAATGGAAGGCTAGAGTATATCTCAATATCCCTAATTGTAATTGGTAGAATTTGGATATTCATATATTGAAGTTCTATTGGTAATGCTTCAATAGGTCGATTTATTTGCAATTTACCAATATTAACTTTAATGGAAACTTCCCAAAGACTGATAATGCTAAAATACAGATTATTCCGTGCGTCTACGATTTCTTTTGCTTTGGTACTAAGTTTAGGATCTTCGCTCAAATACCATAAAATTACGTGTGTATCTAGAATATATTTCATATTACATATATTCCTCTAATTCTTCCAATGGCTCATCAAAATCAATTGACATAAAAATTTGACCAGCCCAACTACCATAGCCATGCTGTTGTTTTGTAGGTTGCTCATCAACGGTTTTGTTTATTGGATATTTGTTAAGTAGATATTCTGCATAATGCAAAAGTTCTGTTTTGAGTGTGTCTGGCATATTGATGACAACTTGCCATAAGGCGGTATCGGTATTCATAATTTCTCCTTTTTGAGGTTCGCTAAAAATATATTAACTTGGCAAGTCTCTCAGATAGTAAAAGCGATCGCCCTTTTCTCCATCACCCTTATCTCTTCCCAAATATCTTAGGCTAATGAGAAAACGTCAATGGCGATCGCTCTAACTGGTTTGGCTTGACTGTGAAGCATTACGCGAATTTGTTCTGTTGTTTGGCGGCTAAAGGTTTGTTCTCCGCATTGATTGCAAACTTTTGTGGGAATATGCTCGACTAAAACGGGTTTGCCTGAGATATAGAAAATTTCATCAATAAGTTCGTTGTGAATTTCGCTTGAGCCGCATACATGACATTTATTCATTTTATTTTCTCCTTGCAAATTGAATCCATTGATTAGGGTCGGGTTCATATATTGTAATGATTTTTACGATCGCTGATTCTTGCATTGATACTTGTAAGTGTAGTGGTCTATTGGTTTTAGTGGTTCCAAAAATCAAACTACTTGGGGAGTATTTATCATCTGGGTATTCCTCAATAACGATCGCATTTTCAGCTATTTGCATAATCTCCAGTTCGCCAATATTTCTCTCAACTGTGCGTTTGAGGGCATGACGGCTAAATTCAAATCCTCCTCTCTGAAGTTGTGAGCAAATCTCAGTTATGTTTTTCATTTTCTATCGGTTAGGTCTCTCAAATAATAAAAGCGATCGCACTTTTTACCAGCCGCTTCTACTCTTCCCAAATATCCCACCAATGATGAAGATAGCTCGTTTCTATTATTTCCGTCAAACCGCCATAGATTAATGCTATTTTTAAAGAAGGGATCTGGAAATCAGTAAAATGATTTTTAGCTATAAAATTTTAGGCTATCAGTTTTCAGCATGACGGAAATAACTAACTCAAATCAGGATACACCAGAGTCTCAGCCAGCTAAACCAGTGAGAACCCTTGAAGCCTTGATCGAACTCTATCAACAAGGGCATCGAAATTTCTCTGGCTCAGATTTACGGGGTGTAACAGTAGATATGGTAGACAAAGAAATTAAATGTCTTGACTTAAAAGGGCTTATTCTTACAGGTTCAAATCTTACTGCTATTGTGTTTAGCAAATCGACTTCGGCTTTTAAAGTTGATTTAACTGGGTCTATTTTTAAAAATTGCAATCTGCGATTAGCCAATTTATATAATTGTAGGCTTGATCAATGCAATTTTAGTAATGCAGATTTAAGTGGAGCGAATCTATCAAGTTGCTCTTTTAGAGGTTCTGACTTTATAAAAACGATCCTTCAAAATATAAATTCTCAAAGTTCCGATTTTACAGCTTCAGACTTCGCAGGAGCTAATTTTTTGCGATCAACTATATCTGGCACTTTCACAGCAACAAATTTTATAGGAGCTAATTTACGTTCAGCTACTCTTTCTGGAGAGTTTAAACAAGCTGATTTTTCTGGGGCTGACTTACGCTCAGCTAAATGCAGTAATAATTTTACTGGATCAAATTTTTCAGGTGCTAATTTGTCATCGGCATCTCTAAATGGTCAATTTTCTCAAGCTATTTTTTGCAAGAGCAATCTACATACGGCAAATCTTAATGCTTTTGTTGCACAGGGAGCAGACTTTTCAGATGCTGATTTACAGGTTTCAACAGTCTCTAGTGGAACTCTTAAGTATTCTTATTACAACGCAAAAACAAAGTTTAGTGAATGCCTTGATCCAGTTGCTTCAGGTATGGAACTTATTGAAGATGAGATTGAATCAGAGGATTAGGGACTGTGCTGAGAAAGACTGAACAGGGGTGGACATTTGGTGAGGAAAGGCTTTTAGAGGATTTTGTTTGGGATGCTTTAGGTGATTTAGATTTAGTTCCAATTAAGCGACAATTTGGCATTAATGGTGAATATTGCGATATTCTTGCCAAGACAAAAACTAACCAACTTGTTGTATTGGAATTAAAAAATACTGACGATCGCTACATTATTCATCAACTTACTCGCTATTATCACGGACTTAAAACAACCAAACCTTTTAAAGATTTTGTGGATTATGAGCAGCAAATTCGTCTAATTGCGATCGCGCCAGACTTTCATCGACACAACTTTATTGATCGCCGCTATAATTTGTTGCAATTTGAGTTTATTCGCTTTGAAATCCTTAATCAAACAGATGATTTTTATTTACATTTGCATCTTGAAGGACGTAAAGAACTTACCATTCAAAGACCTATTCCTTTTATTGAAACTGGTAAAAACCATTCCCAATCCAAAGATAATATTGACTTACCACCAAGGATGTTGATCAATACGCTTGATAAACTTACACCTTTAGCCAAAATTGAAGTTTTACGGCTTCGAGAGAAAATGCTAGGCTCCAATAAACGGATTAAAGAAATCAAAGAAGGAAGAAGTCTATTTTATGGTCGTGGGAAAACAAAGCCTTGTTGTCAGTTTAAAATGCTTTTGCCAAGTAAAAGCATTTCATTTGAGCAGTTATATTGTTATTTCTGGCTACCAATTCCAAAAAGTCTACGAGGGTTTGAGAGCAAGTCTAGTATCGGTAGGATGCATCTAGAGTTTGATTCTAATTTTCAAAGTATAAAAACAATTTCTTATTGGAGTCCAAATAATCGTCAACCATCAACTGAGCCACCAATGACTGCTGAAAGATATTTTGATGAAATTGGCTTAGATCGATCCAACACAAGCATTGATCAATTATTTGATTTGGCTATCAAGATTAACTTAGAAAGAAGTTGAGCATTATCACTTCAAAATTCAGCGATCGCCACACTCATAAACATATCAACAAGGAAATCGCTAAATGTTTTGCCATTCCCTAGCATCCGCAAACAGCGACAAATGCTTAGCATTACTCGTAGCAATAATCACTTCATGACCATAAATTGCAACCAAAACAGCCTGAGCCGCCAAAATTACATCACCATCCAAAGACTTATTATCGGCTGTCGGCTTGCCAGCATTTCTCGCCCTAGCCCATAACTCCGCAGCCTTTAACATTACCTCTGTCGTAATTGGTAAATATGTAAGCTCAGACTTTAAAAGATCTAGTTTTCTAATGCTCGATAACTTATTAGCGCGTAAAAGCTCCCGCCTAACTTCATAATCGATAATTTCAGATAGAACTACTTTCATATTTCTGGCTAAGAGACTATCGAACCATTGCTGACACTGCAAAGCCAAAGGAGTCGCTTTAGGGTTTGTAATCAATCCAACAGGAGTGGAGTCCAAAAAGATGATCTGACTCATTAGATAGAAATACCTTCAGCAGATTCAAAGATTTTCAAAGATTCTTTCTGCTCATCTTCGCTATCCAACACAGCCCATGTTGTAAATAATTGATTGATTTTTTGTCGTCTGAGATTCTGCTTTTCTGGATTGCTATTATTAATCTCGCTCATAGCAGCATCCCAAGCGCTTGCGGATGAAGATTTAGTAATTCGCTGTTGATGAAAAAAATGTACAAAATCTAACAACTGAGGAATGTATTCTTCGGGAGTTTGTTCGATCGCATCTAATAGTTCAAGCCTTTGTCTAGTTAGCATACGCATATCCTCCAACCGATATACAGAAATATTGAATTTACAAGATATTTTAGCAATATTCTCTACGGGATCGCCCCACTCACTAACCTTTAAAGAATTAGCTAGGAGCGATCGCTTTTTTAGTTAGACAATCTTAAACGTCGCTATCTACAGACTTAATCTGTAGGAATTTTAGGCGCGATCGCCACACTCACACTTACACCTTGGTTTTGCCTAAACCATCTCAAGGCAGCATTCGCCAAACGACTACCTACCAACTGTCCCTCAAACCCAAAATCCGCCGACAGCAAACCAGTTGCCAACTGTTGCGAACCCGCATCCGTCAACGACAGCTTCGGCACCTTTTTATCCATCGTCAATGCGATCGCGCCACGATCAGCAAGATCATTCAAACTAACTTCATAAACAGCTTTCTTTTCCTTACCTTTATAGGGGCGCAAAAGCTCACTTTTTTTGACTAGCCCTTGCCCATTTCCTAAGCCCCACAAATTTAGAAGCAAACGAATCTCTGTATTAACTGTACTCATTGTTATTTCTTAGGTTACGAACCTGAACTATGTAGATATCTGCAATGCAAAAACAAAACTGAAATCAAGCAACCACACCCACTTTTTTTAGGATAATACTTTTCTGACCTGTTTTCTAAATTTCCAAGGATTAAATCGTTTATGGAAAAGCTTTCTATAGAATTCAAGCGATCACCAAAGATTGTATGCAACTGCAAGCGATCGCTCCAAAGCCTTATTTAATGACGTTGATTTGTTTACAGCCGATGGATCAAAGCCTAAACTGTAATTCTCAATACTAGAAAGGCGCAGCCTAAATCATCATAATTAGGACTTACGTAAATAAACCAAGAACTCAAGTTCTTGGCTAAAAGCTCAAGTCCACTTCAGTGGACTACAGAATACTTCTAAGCAACCCGTTGAAACGGGTTTGAGCTTTTAGCCCACACTTGAGTGCAAGGTTAATGCTTTGAATATCCCCATACAAAAACCATAGCTTATGTTTTCGACCAATGCGATCGCCAATCACCTATCTGGATTTCAGATACCGCAACCTCTGCTTGCTACGGCTGAATCAGAAAATGCGCCAGTTATTTTGTCGGGGGTATTGCTCACCCTCATTGTCATTTACATCGCTAGTAAAGTTGGTAGTGAAATTGCTAAGCGACTAGACCTACCTCCTGTTTTAGGAGAATTAGTTGCTGGTGTGATTGTTGGTGTATCCGCATTGCGCTTAGTCATCTTTCCTGAAGGCGGTTTTGCAGCATCGGACTCTTTGATCATGTCGGGCTTGCAGTTGCTGAATAACTTATCACCTGAATCCGTTAACAGCATATTTGCGGAACAAAGTGAAGTAATTTCAGTAATAGCTGAGTTGGGTGTGATTGTTCTCCTCTTTGAGATTGGCTTAGAGTCAGATTTGCGCCAACTCAAAGAAGTTGGTATCCAAGCTTTTGTAGTTGCCTTTATCGGTGTGACTGCTCCCTTTGCGGCTGGGACACTCGGATTAATGTACTTCTTCCATGTGGCTGCGATTCCCGCCATTTTTGCAGGAGCAGCTCTCACGGCAACCAGTATCGGCATTACCTCTAAAGTTTTGGCAGAAATCGGTCAGCTAAAATCTAAGGAAGGACAAATCATCGTTGGTGCAGCCGTCATTGATGACGTATTGGGAATTATCGTTTTAGCGGTGGTAGCAAGCTTGGCAAAAACGGGTGAGGTTGATATTACCAATGTCGCTATTCTGTTAGTCAGCGCGATCGCCTTCTTGTTTGGAGCAATCTTGTTAGGTGGTTTCTTTAACAAAAGTTTTGTTGCAATAGTTGATAAACTCCAAACTCGCGGCAATATCGTCATTCCAGCATTTATCTTTGCCTACATAATGGCTTTTATCGGCAACGCAATCCATTTAGAAGCAATTTTAGGAGCCTTCGCCGCAGGATTAGTACTTGATGAAACCAATGCTCGCAAGCAGTTAGATGAACTAATTAAACCTGTTGCCGATTTGCTTGTACCTGTTTTCTTTGTGACTGTAGGGGCGAGAGCTGATCTCAGCGTTCTCAATCCGATGATTCCTGAAAATCGCAGCGGCTTATTAATCGCGGTATTTATGCTCGCAGTTGCGATCGCGGGTAAAGTCATCACAGGTTGGGTAGTTTTTGGCATACCTGATATCAATCGCCTAGCGATCGGGGTGGGCATGATTCCCCGTGGTGAAGTCGGTCTAGTATTTGCAGGGATTGGTACGGCTAGCGGTGCGCTCGACAAGCCTCTAGAGGTTGCCATTATCATCATGGTAATTATGACCACATTTCTTGCACCTCCATTTCTGCGGATAGCCTTTGGGAAGCCCAAGGAACCGACAGCGAGTGGAGAATTAGTATAAAAAGAAAGGCGGCTCAAGGAGCCGCCTTTCTTTTTATGTCTAAGAAAAGAATGGAGGTGCTTTGCGCCGCCATTATCTTCTTAGGTTTTGAGAGCAATAAAATTAGCTGGATCTTGATCGCGGCGATTTCTAACAGGAATGGGCGGACTTTGGCGATCGCCTACCAAAGCAGCCGTTTTCTCTAGAGCCTCTCTCAGACGCTTAGCAGCATAGATTGACATGTCGCGAGGTACACTGATGCGATCGCGCAGATATCGCAAAGCAATATCAGAATCAGATAGAGGTATACATTCCTCATCAGTCATCATGTTCGTTAAAGCACAACGCAAGGCAAGATCAAACAATTGATTGTCCGCAGGATTGACTTTAATAATGTTAGTGTGATGCTTGATTACACGTTGTAGTGCTTCCTGACGAGAGTTAGCTGGTTCTGGATAAGTCACATCTGGAAGTCCAAACCAAGAGCCATAGTCCACTCTTTCTTTATTAATGATCATCTGCGGTTCTCCATTCTCATAACAACCTCCCATCTGTGGTGGCAAGTCATGAGCATGGGTATGGAAGTCGCTTTGAGTACCGCGATAGGTCAGACGGCTTTCCATCGCATCAAACCAAGCAGACATCCTCGGATTAGATTCGCGCATGGAGTAGCCTTTGTAATAGTAAAGGCTGGCATTCATTCGCTCTACATAGGGCGTAAAGATTACATCCGCAGTACCAAAATCTTCCAGAAAATAGGGACTAGGAGTATTGCCTAACACCTCTTCTACTTTTTGCATAACCTCGATAAATTGTTGACGATGGCGTTGCTCTTGGGCTGCTGAACTAACGGGACGACAGAGCCATTCGCACCAAGCTCTAAACAAGGTTCTTTCTAGTCTTCTAATCGGGATTACTTGCGATTCATTCATGCCATGCCTAAGAGAGCCAAAGACTTTTTCTAAGGCAATCAAGATATCATCGCTTTCAGTAATGATCTTTCCGTCTAATGCGATCGCGGGCAACATTCCCGAAGGTACAACCCGTTTGTACCAACTTTCTTTTTCGCCATAGCAAAACATGGTTACCTTCTCGATACGATAGGGAATCTGTTTCTCCTCTAGCCACAGCCAAATTTTTTGACAGTAGGGACACCATGCATGATGGTCGCGATACAGTGTCACGCGCACATCAGCTTCGGTATGTCCAAATAGCCGTATATTGGCTTGTGCATTAGTGGAGCCATTGACAGTATCTATTTGGAAGTCTGTGAGAGCTTCTAGCTCTTTCCAGCTTAGGGGTGCGATAGTCATAGAAAAATGTAGTGATGAGAGCTGATAAGCTTAATAACTCCATCATATAGCAGTTTTCATTTTGCCGTGGCAAAATGAAAACTCAAAGACCTCAATGGGATTGATTTTTTTGTTTTCAAATGAGTATGCACTCATCTGAAAATAGCCATTTATAATGGTTAGAACTTACGCAAAAACGCCCTGATAACTTCATTTTACTGTAGGGGCAATTCATGAATTGCCCCTACATCTCGTTCTTTTGCATAAGTCCTAATGGTTTTTAATTTATTGCTGGTGGGAATGTTACATGACCATTCTAGAAAATCCAATAATTATCTAGTGTCCGACAATCTAAGGCTTTAAAACGCATATAGAGGTTTTTAAATGACCGATTTACTAAAAACACAAAAAATGTAGGAGCAATTCCTGAATTGTTCCTACATTTTTTGTCTCATCCTCAACTGAAACCTACAATAACTAAATTCTAATCAAGCGATATGGCGGTTTTCATGTTCACATAAAATCAGCGTAAATTAGAGGAGGATATAGTTACTCTAAGTGACTTGTGAGCAGATGTCCTAAAAAGATATATTCTCACAAATCATTGCATCTCAAAAATGGATTAGAATTGTTATATTTCAGTGTAATAATTATTTTATATAGACATATTAAAATTCCTTGAAACGCAACGAAATGAAGGTAAATATAGCGAAAGATAAGAGGGGGGATAATTAGTCATGATACTTGTTACAGTTGGTACTGAGCAATATCCATTTAATGCATTGATGGATTGGGTTGACTTGTTAATTAAAGAGGGAATAATTAATGAGGAGGTTACAATTCAATATGGCTCGTCAACACGCTTTCCAGATGATGTCAAGGTGAACAAAGTAATGCCTGAGTCACAGTTCAGGAAAGCTATTGAGCAATCGAGTGCAGTAATCGCTCATTGCGGCGAGGGGACAGCTTTATTGCTTGAAGACTTCGATAAGCCCTATATTTTAGTTCCGCGCACGTCAAAATTCCACGAACATGTGGACAATCATCAGTTAGAAATGGCTGATGATTTAGAAAATCAAGGAGTATTAATTGCCAGATCCCCTGCGGATTTAGCGAAATTTATAAAATTAATTACCATTTCCCGCAAGGCTCTAAATTTTGCTGAGGATAAGCATTTATGCGACTATTTGAGCGATCGCTATCCCAGTCAAGACTATGCCAAACTGATGTTGGTTTGCTCATCGGGTGGTCATTTCAAAGGGCTACAGGGGCTAAGCCAATATTGGCGAACATATACACAACGAACTTGGATAACTTTTAAAACTGGTACGACAGCAACGGAACTAGCTGAAGAGAAAGCCTATTGGGCTCATAGTCCCACTAATCGTAATATACCTAATTTAGTCAGGAATTTATTGTTAGCGATTCGTTTATTACGCAAAGAACGTCCTGCATTGGTTCTCTCGACAGGAGCTGGTGTATCAGTTCCATTTTTAGTGGCGGCGAAATATTTGTGTAAAAGCAAAATAATTTTTGTAGAGTCTAAGACTCGTATCCGAGATTTGAGTCTCTCCGCGCGCTTACTAAGAGCCTTAAGAGCCTTAGACTTGCTGATTGTTAGGGCTGAGGAAATTGCTCATCTGTACCCTGAAGCAGTATTTATCCCGATGGGAAGCGATCATGAATCAGTGAAGTTTGGCTTACAGGATGTCCAAATCGCTAGTTTTCAGGACACCGTTTTAATCAGTACTCCCAAAAATATATTCAATGCTGAAGCAAGAAAATTAAAAGATGATTTTCGGCAATTATGCCAAGAAGAAGATAGCTTTCGCAAAATCATCATCGATATGTCGAAGACTAATTTCATTGATAGTTCAGGCGTTGGCGCATTGGTATCTTGTTTAAAAGTCTTACGAGAAATGGATAGTAAATCAGACAAATCTGAACCAACTGAACTCGTGCTTTGGAGTGTCAATGTCCAAGTGCTAGCGGTTTTAAAAATGACTAATCTTGATGAGATTTTTCATATTGAACCAGCTACGCGCACTAATCGTTTTCCAAGTCGGAAAAGCCTGCGATCGCTTCAAAACAAATCCCATCGGATTGCCACCATTTTTCATCGCATCTATTTAGCGCTAATTAATATTCCTATAATCTGTGTGATCGCCTATGTGATGTACTTTTTCTATCCTGCGATCGAGCTAGATCCCATTGTGCCAGTGCATCCATCAGTTCGCAGTTTCCCGAAACGAATCATAGATATTGTAGGGGCTTTAATTGGCTTAAGCATAACGGCACTTTTGTTTGCACCAATTGCGATCGCGATTAAACTTGAGAGCCAAGGTTCGATTCTATTTAAACAAAAACGAGCAGGGCTGATGAGCAAGCCCTTTGGGATTTGGAAGTTTCGCTCAATGGTCAAAAATGCGGAGACACTCAAGCAAAAAGTCACCAATGAAATTGCTGATTTCACGGATGGGAAATCGGCAAATAGTGATAATGCTAAGTTCTTTAAAAATAGTAATGATCCAAGAATCACTAAAGTCGGGAAATTTTTGCGTAAAACTAGCTTTGATGAATTTCCCCAATTCTGGAATATACTTACAGGAGATATGAGTCTAATCGGAACCAGACCGCCGACCTTTGGCGAAGTTGGGCTATACGAGCTAGAGAACGAATATACTGACGAAAAAATGACCGAATGTCCTTGGTTTGCCCGGGCTCAAAGTGGAGCACCTTAATTTTCATGTAAATGATTACGAAGTGCTGAGCAGTGTTTATGGAGA
>JANNDZ010000507.1:0-2847 GCA_031378395.1 Pseudanabaena sp. OTE_75_metabat_487_sub | reverse complement strand
ATCAACTGAGCAACTTCGCGATCGGTTACAGTACCGAAAATTGCATTACCTTCGCCAACTTTTTTCTTGATAATAAATCCGCCAATGGTCGAAAGTGCAGTCTTACGGCTTTCTGCTTCTTGGCGAATTGCAATCAAACGTTGACGCTCAACTTCTTTGCGTCTTTCAACTTCTCTAACAACACCTGTGGTGGCACGAATAGCCATACCTTGAGGTATGAGGAAATTTTGGGCATAACCTGGCGCTACAGATACTAAGTCGCCGAGTTTACCTAATTTTGTAACATTTTTGGTCAGCATGACCTGCAAATTACTCTTTGCCATGTGCTTTTGACTCTTACTCGTTTAAAATATAGATTGGGATCTATGAAAGTGTACCGTCAGCACTCTTTCATTAATCATTATGAGAATTACTGATAGCTATGGTCAAACATCGAAGTTAGAACTAATATAGATACATTAGAATTTACGGTTTTAACCAGACTTTCTAGTATAGCGAAAAAACTGGCTTTGTAGACTCTACAAAAAATTTACGATGCAGCGTTGGCAGTTATCTAAAATCTCTGGGCAAATTTTGCCACTTCTGTTCCTATCTCTAGTAGCCATAGCGCTGCCTAGCTGTACAGGTAATCAGCCCACTAAACCTTTTAGTTCTGAGGCTTTACCAACAGAAGCGATCGCCGAAATTAGTGAGATCCGCAGTTATCCTGTGCGGGTTAAGTATATCAATGCTACATCCTCCCGACCTGCGACTATTGGAGTACCACTTAAGGTCAATGAGAGTGTTAGCACCGAGGACTCCTCAACCGCTCAAGTGACCTTACGCAGTGGTGCGATTATCAGAATTGGCGGAAAATCAACTTTAACTCTCAAGCCGCAAAACCAAGTTGAATTTACCTCTGGACGCTTAGTAGCATGGGCCGCGAAAGATCTAAAATCTCCAGCCCAAGTCCAAACACCATTTGGCGAAATTTCTAGCAATGATGGCACTGTATATCTAGAAATACCTGAAAAAGCTGCTGAAGAGCGTCGAGTGATCGCTCTCGATGGCACAGTTACAGTTTTGCTAAAAAGTACATCAGAGATTGTCACCCTTGGCAAAGGTGAAGAAATTAGAATCAAGGCTGATGGCAAAGCTTCTGCGCCAAAACGGCTTGACAAAGAAAGTATTGACAAGCGGATTGCCAATAACGCACTAATTTTTGGATTTAGCTCTCAGTTGGCAAGCTTGCCTCAAATCACCTCAGAATTTGGGGTGACAGGATCGTTTAAAGAAGCTAAAACAATCGAATTTCGCCGTTCTGACTTGCCAAAAACTGCCGAAAACAATAATCGCAATAAAGTTACTTATACTTCTACACCTGCAAATAGCGATCGCAATGATCGCCGTGAAGATCCGCCTGATAACAAGCAAAGAGACCAAGCTGCTGCAAAAAATGATCCTCCAGCTACTCCAGAAGTAAAACCAACAACTCCACCTCCAGCGAACAATCCGCCAGAGCCAGTAAGAGCAAACACGCCCGCTCCTACACCTGTAAATACTACAGTGGCGACTCCTGTAGAACCACCGCAGCCCGTTCCTCTGGAGCCACCACCCCAGCCAGTTCAGCCTGAGATACCTGCCCCTGCGCCCGTAACTCCAGCCCCAAAACCATAAAGTAAAAGCGGCGCAACGCGCCGTTTTTACTTTAACCCAAAAGAGAATGGCTGTGCTTCGCGCAGCCATTCTCTTTTGGGTTGTATAAGCGCTTTGCGCTATAAGTCTAAAATTGGTGTGGCGATCGCAATCTCTTGTGTTAACATCTGACGCTTAAAAGAGCGTAAATAGGGTGTAGTGAGGACATAAAAATGTTGACAAAACAAAAGAGATCTGACGGTATCGCGCAAACTTTTTCTGAAATTTTCCCAAAAGCACTATTAGCCATAACAGTTAACATAGCTAGTCTATGCGCCGTGACCCATGGAGTCATGAATAATGCAGATGCAATTAATCCTGACAGCAATAGCCAAACTATATACCAAAATATTCGTCTTGCCCGAAACCCATCACTAAGCCTAGACGGGCGAATTAGTTCAACCCTCGTAGATGAACAGGGCAGGCTATGGATCGGAACTTGGCAAGGTTTAATGCAAATCGATCAAAGGTCTGGAAAAGCGATCGCCTCTATATCTTTACCAAATTCTACTGTCACCGCTTTATTAGAAGATAGTCGTGGTTACTTCTGGGTTGGTACGACTTCGGGCTTGTATCAAATCGATCCTGACTCAGGCAAAATTGAAAATATTGCGATCCAACTATCTTCAAGTCGGATTCTTAGCCTAGCTATGGATCGAGCTGGCTTTATCTGGGTAGGCACTGATCAAGGTATTACTCGCATCAGTCCCTACAATGCCGAGACCTATGCCAGACTTCCCGATATTCCTGGGACAGCCGCGAATGTGATGCAGATTGATAAGGCTGGCAATATTTGGGTTGGCACTTTAAATGGCTTGTTTAAACTTAATCCTGGGACAGCCAAAATCACCGCAAGGATTCCCTATGTATCAGGTCAAATTGTCCAAGCGATCGCGGTAGATCCGTCGGGGAAGATTTGGGCAGGTACGCCCCGCAATGTGATTGAAATTAATCCGAATACGAATAAAGCGATCGCACGCATTAATTCTGTAACAGGACGAGATATTGTGGCTCTGGCAAGTAGTAAAAATGGCGAGTTGTGGATCGGCATGAGAGATGGGTTAGTGCTTGCTAATACCGACAATGGAGCAATTACATCATCGATCTATAACTTGCCCAGTAGTTCAGTCATTAATTTACTTGTTCACAATCAACAGATCTGGGTTGGCACTG
>JANNDZ010000721.1:0-3506 GCA_031378395.1 Pseudanabaena sp. OTE_75_metabat_487_sub | reverse complement strand
ATATAAACTAAGACTATGGATCGTTAAGCCATAGGCAGCTAACACCCCAAAAATATCGCTTAGTAAAAAAGACTGATTACGGTAGGCAAAATACAGCACACTCTTGCTGCTTTCAGACTTTAACTCAATTACTGCTTCCTTAGTTTGATAAAGCTGGTAAGCCAAACGCAGATTTTGCAGTTGAATATCACTACTAACAAACTGCTCGTAAAACTGAGGAAAGCTCATGTTAAAGCGTTTCAGTAATTCGACCGTTGAGGTTTTTAGCCCAAACGTCATAGCCAACCTCCTGAGCGCTCACAATCGCATTTCATGATCCAGAATATCGCCCAAAATATCGGCACAACTATTTTTTTAGGTGCGATCGCTGATGTTGGATGACTATAACTTTGAAATATCGCGATCGAATTTAACATTGCTTGTTTCAGAAATTAAAAAAATAAACGCTAATATTCGGTGGCTTACTTAAAGGCAGCAATGCTGAGATAATTCTACCAACATAGAGACAAGACTGGATACGCCTAGCATTTATATCTATCGCCAGTCTTGCAGAAAACCTAAGATATTGGATACGACGCGAAGCGTCGTATCCAATATCTTAGGTTTTCTGTTCTAGCATGAGCTATAAACAAAAGCATTTTAGTATTTGCGATCGCCTGATTTCAACAAAAGCAGATACAATACAGAGGCGTTTAGAATATCTGTAACGAATTTGTAATAGACAGGGCGATCGCTTACACAAATGGGGTTCTGGAAAAGCTTATTTGGTTCTGACACCCTAGAACCAACCAAAAAAACAAAACTTCGCCAAGTACCAAACCAAAGCGGACAGATTTTCTTTAGCACCGAAAAAGATCTTGATCTCTACGAACTAGAAGAATTATGTGACTCTGTAGGTTGGGCGAGACGACCTATTCGTAAAGTTCGTATTGCCTTACAACATAGTTTTGTCGTCCTTTCAATGTGGGAGCATCGCGGCGGTTTTAAACGTTTAATTGGTTTTGCTCGTGCTACCTCTGACTATGCTTTTAACGCCACATTATGGGATGTGGTAATTCACCCCGAATTTCAAGGCAGGGGCTTAGGCAAAGCAATGATGGAAGAAATGATTAAAGAGTTACGCAAATCTGACATTAGCAATATTAGTTTGTTTGCCGATGCCCATGTAGTCGAGTTTTATAGTCAGCTGGGCTTCAACGCCGATCCCGAAGGCATCAAAGGCATGTTTTGGTATCCATAAACCACCAAAAAGGATAAACGACGCTTCGCGTCGTTTATCCTTTTTGGGTTTACATGCGTATTTCTGTGCTAGTCTAGAAAAGCTTAATTTTTGATTTTTTATAGCTAAGACTATGCCTAAAGCTGGAATTCACCCGAAGTGGTATCCCGAAGCAAAAGTAATTTGCAACGGTGAAGTGGTAGCAACCATTGGTTCTACTCATCCTGAGATTAATGTTGATGTATGGTCGGGCAATCACCCCTTCTATACAGGCACACAAAAGATTATTGATACCGAAGGTCGTGTAGAACGCTTCCTACGTAAGTACGGTATGTTTGATGAAAACGCTGCTGTGGAAAATCAGGTCTAGCCAAAGGGTGAGTCAAAGATTAACCTCATAGCTTGCTAATTTTTCATTTTCTTTTGCGGTAACTCAAATTCCATGCCTGCTGTTTACTTAATCAAAAAGCTCGAATCTGTCGAACAAACTTTCAATGAACTGACTCGTCGGATGGGTGACCCTGATGTGGCGACCGATCACGGCGAGTTTCAGCGCATTGCTAAAGTTCGTGCTTCTCTAGAAGAGACGGTTTTGACCTACGAGACTTTTCGTAAGGCGGAGCAAGATTACAAAGAGTCACATGAAATCTTGAAGGAGTCGAATGACCCTGATCTCAAGGAAATGGCAGCTCTGGAAGTCGAGGAACTATCAGCGAAGCTTGCCGAACTAGAAGCAAAGTTACAAATCCTACTACTGCCACAAGATCCTAATGATGATAAGAACATCATGTTGGAAATCCGTGCGGGTACGGGTGGTGATGAAGCGGGGATCTGGGCTGGTGATTTGGTGCGTCTATATACGCGCTATGCCGAGCGTCAAGGCTGGCGGGTGAAGATGATCAGTGAGACTCTTGCCGAAATGGGCGGCTTTAAAGAAGCGATCATTGAAGTTCAAGGCGATCGCGTTTATAGCAAACTTAAATTTGAGTCGGGTGTACATCGTGTGCAACGAGTACCTGCTACAGAATCGCAGGGTCGGGTGCATACATCAACCGCGACAGTGGCGATCATGCCTGAAGTTGATGAAGTTGAGGTTCACATCGATCCCAAGGATATTGAAATGTCCACAGCGCGATCGGGTGGAGCTGGCGGTCAAAACGTCAACAAGGTAGAAACAGCCGCCGATTTATTTCACAAGCCCACAGGGATTAGAATTTTTTGCACGGAAGAGCGATCGCAGTTACAAAACAAAGAACGCGCGATGCAGATTTTGCGGGCTAAGCTCTATGAAATTAAGTTGCGCGAGCAGCAAGCAGAGATTACCTCGATGCGTCGATCGCAGGTCGGTACTGGTTCGCGATCTGAAAAAATTCGTACATACAACTATAAAGACAGTCGTTTGACTGAGCATCGTTTGGGGCAGAACTTTACTTTGCCGCCGATTTTGGAGGGAGATCTCGAAGAAGTGATCCAAAGCTGTATTTCTAAGGATCAGCAAGAGCGTTTGCAGGAATTGGCGATCGCGACTGGAGACGATTTAGTTTCTTAAATTAAAAGGGCGCAAATATAAATCCAAATCCGTGAGGTTCGCCCCACAGGGGCGCAACCTCATGGGTTTGGCAGCCTATTCGCACAAGTACTTAATTTAAGAATCGCTTTTATTGTGGCTGAACGGCGTTGTATGGATAAAATATAATCATGCAAGTTCGTCAGAGTGTCACCTATAGCAGCATCGATTCTAAATCTCTGCACGATTGGATTGTTAAAGCGATCGCTCAAGCGCAGATCACAGGGTCACCGATTTTATTTAGTTACTCTCAAAATTGGGAGTGCATTAATCCTTTATTGTTGTTGGCAAGTAAGTCCGAAGCTCAGCAACAAAAGTTTTATTGGGAACAGCCGAATGCCGATTTAGTATTAGCGGCAGCGGGTTCGGTAGCGGAAGTTTCAGTTCCTAATCATGATTTAAGCGATCGCTTTGATTGTGCCAAAAAATTTATCAAGAACCATTTAACTAATGCGATCATCGCCAAGATTGCCGATCTCGAAGCGCCCGAATCTCAAATTCCTATACATTTTTTTGGGGCATTTTCGTTTTATCGAAATGGTAGTAATGCGAGTGACTATCTAGATTTAGCAGAGCCAAATGATTATCAAGCAGCGATCGAGTTTCCGACTTTACTCTTTTTTATTCCCCGTTGGATGGTTAGACTCAAAGATAAAAGTTGTACTTTAACTCTAAATCACTATATTCAGCCTTGGGACAAGCCAGATGAAGTATTAGAAC
>JANNDZ010000476.1:0-4998 GCA_031378395.1 Pseudanabaena sp. OTE_75_metabat_487_sub | reverse complement strand
TACCTACGAGAAGAAAATTAAAGTTGCCTCTGATGATTTACAGCAGTATAAAGATTTCTGGTTTCCTTCCCAATTATTACCCAAATGGGATATTACGATTCTCCCTCTTTGATGGTACTTTATTTTGCCGCTCATCCCTTACCTGATAATATCTTAATTTTAATCTTAATTTTAGCAGAAAACAACATAAAGATTTAATTTTAGCGAATCAAATTGTTGGGTTGCCGAAAATTCAATGATTTTCATAAGTAAAAGGTTATGATTTTACCAACGATTTAGAAAAAATATGTCTGAATAAAGTTGTTTTATAAATACCAGAAGCATTGTAGCAACGCTCAGCGATCACATCTCAAGCAACGAGAGCGATCGCCTTCTACTTCCCCAAATACTCATTCTCAGAGTTTAAGCTCTGTAATCTGTTCCGTTCCATCAATTTTGTCAATCCATTTATCGCTTTCTCATCATACATATCAAGCCAAGTGGCTATACTCTGTCTGGCGTAACCCAATATTTTCCCTTCAGCTACCCGCCTAACCTTGCACAAGGAAGAGAGTATCACCACTTTTTATTGGTTAAATTTAATCAGCCAGCCGATCGCAGCTCCAGCAATTACCAACCATGCAGAATTAACTTTAGGGAATTTAAGTAGAACTAATAGACTGGCGATCGCTACAATAATTGTCCAAATATCTATCAAAGTACCGCGCCCTAATTCCCATGCCACGGCTGCCATCAAACCAATGGAAGCCGCATTCACACCATCAAGAAAACCTGCTGTCCAAGGCGATTTGCGTAACTTTGCCACAAATGGATTGATCAATGGAACGAGAATAAAAGCTGGCAAAAATATACCAATCGTCCCTGCGATCGCGCCCAGATGTCCAGCAATGAGATAACCAATGAAAGTCGCGGTCGTAAATAATGGACCTGGGGTAAACTGCCCGATCGCTACGGCATCTAACAATTGCTGCGAAGTTAACCAATGGGTGCGATCAACAAATTCCTGTTGCACAAAAGCTAGTAGTACATATCCACCGCCATAGAGAACCGAACCAATTTTGAGAAAGCTCAGAAATACGGCTGTCCAAGTTTTGGGATAAGTTTCGGTATTAGCTGTGGCTGCCAAAGGAAAAGGGAAAAAGGAAAAAGGAAAAAGGATGATTGAGAGAGATTTGTTTTTTGGAAAGAATGTTAAGTTGCGGACGAGGCTGATGACTAGCCCTGCTCCTAGCATTAGTGCGATTTCATTGATTTTCAGAAAATATAGAGCTAGGACTAAAATCCCTACACTCCAAGTTGGGATATTTTTTAAGGCTGATCGCCCTAATTTCCATAAAGCTTGAGCAATAATCGCGATAATTACTGGCTTGACTCCATACAGTAACCAACCAACGGCGGGAATAGTTTGGTACTCCACATAAGCGATCGCTAATCCCCACACCAATAACATTGCAGGGGTTATAAAACAAACTCCCGCCACAATTGCCCCTTGCCATCCTGCCTGCTCCAGCCCGATATGAATTGTCAATTCGGTAGAATTAGGACCTGGGATTAGGTTGGTAACACCTAATAAATCTAATAACTTTTCGCGACTGAGCCATTGACGACGCTGCACTATTTCTAACTCGATCTGAGCAATATGCGCGGCTGGCCCCCCGAAGGCGATCGCACCGAGCTTAGCAAAAACTATTGCTAATTCCCACAATCCTGTTTTTGGCAATAACTGAGTCTCTGGAACTCGATCGCCCACTTGAGCATCTAATAGGGAGTTAGATTCTAGCTCTGGATCTTTTTTTGTATACTCAGGCATATTTTTCAAAAATTAGGCGCGACATACTTGATCACATCAATTAGCAATAAAGTCTTTAACGCTTGAATTATCTAAATAGTTAATTCAAATGAGCATACACAAAGCTTTATACTTTTTGCAGGTATCCCAGAATACTAGATAGCTTTTGCCTAACATACAGATATGGTAGATTCGCTCAAATCAGATTCAATACAGTACTTACAGACTTCAGAAAGTTCTCATCTAGAGTCATGTAATCAATCCGAGCCGATGTTTTACTATTTTGCTTACGGCTCTTGTATGTGTCCTGTAGATTTGAAGCGATCGCTTGGCGAGGCAGCCCATCATTATGTTGTTGGCGTAGCAAGATTAAGTGGATATAAACTTGGCTTTTATTATCGATCTCCACACCGTGATTGTGGTTGCTTAGATATTGTCAAAGATGTAAATTCTTATGTTGAGGGCGTTTTATACTGTTTGCCTATGCGTTTAAGCGATCAGCTTGACATGCGAGAGGATGTGTCAAGAGGCGGCTATCAGCATGAATTGATCACAGTTAGAGTTGATCAAACGGTTTACGCAAATGTAAGAACATACAGTGTTGTGAATAAGCTATCTCGTGAACTTGCTCCAAATGATTGGTATTCAAATGTAGTGCTGCGAGGGGCTTCTACTTGTGGGTTGACCGAAAAATATTTTTGGCAATTGTTTTATCACATTTACCGATTGCAGTCTTATAGCAAGCGTCAGTATAGCTAAAAAGCTAAGGCGATTGCCTAAATCGCCGAATCCCGCGCAACATTAGCTCTCACCCACTTACGGAATTCTCTTAAGGTTCCACTTTCTCCTAGAGTTAAGCGCTTCTGCACATATTCCACAATTATCGCGGCTGGTAAATCAGGAAAAGACAAACTCTTTTCTATTGGCTGATACTCTCCATTCGCTAAAGCTAGAAACTCCAAACTATAGCCATCATAGCGCCAGACTTCAGGCACAGCCAGCAAAGCATAAATCGGTAAACGGCGATCGCTTGGATTGGTAATATCCACTTCTAAAACTAAGTCAGGTGCTGGATCTTGTCCTACGATAATTACTTCTTTACCACGAATTATTGGTTCATTTTGGATGTAATAACAAGAATCTGGTTCTGCTCCTAGTTTGAGATCGGGAATCTTCATCAGTAAAGAGCCAAGCTTTCGCAAATCAATTTCTAATTCATCAGAAAACGCTCGAATTAAATCGTCAATAAACCGATTACTACCTTCATGGAGTGAGAGCGGTGACATAATTTCTAAAGTGCTGTTGATGTAATGAAATAAAGTTTTACGGCGATCGCCAATATCAGCAAGTATTCGCTCAAATGTATCCCAACTAACGTGATCCAAGATCACGCGATTTTCGGCAAGGGGTCTAACTTGCTCTGTGATCGAAGAAGATGATGAAGTAATGGGTTTGCTTAGTATTGTGGCAGTCATCGTGATTTCCTCTCTCCTTTTAAATTAGAAATGCGATCGCTAGTTAGATTTTAGCCTAGACAAAATGCATACTCATTTTTATAAAACAAAAAAGAGGCAACTTTATTAGGTAAAGTTGCCTCTTTTTTGTTTGTTTTATTTCTTGCCGCCGCCTTGATTTTTAAGGCGGTAGGTAATACGTCCTTTGGTAAGGTCATAGGGCGTTAGTTCCACCTTCACACGATCACCTGGCAAAATCTTGATGTAATTTCGTCGGATCTTGCCCGAAATGTGAGCAAGTACATTAAAGCCATTATCGAGTGCAACCCGAAACATAGCATTAGGAAGTGACTCAGTTACCGTCCCTTCCATTTCAATAGAATCTTCTTTTGACAAACAAACTCTCCCAAATTTAGTATTAGTTCTTTATGTATTATGTTGCGAGCATAAAGCTCTTGCAACATGAGATAGATATTTAACTAAGCATTACTTAATCAAATATCCCCGTATCTATGCAAAGAATTTTTTGATAGTCTCTGTTACCTCTGGCATCGACGGTGTGCCATCAATCTGGGTAACACTTTTTCCATAAAATTCTAGCAAAGGTCTAGTTTTGGAATTGTACTCTTGCAATCGATTCCTGATGACTTCCTCAGTGTCATCAGCACGTCCTTGATCGATCGCCCTTGCCAACAAGCGATCGATTAAAAATTGATCTGGTACATCAAGATTAACCACCGAGTCATAGGGCTGATTTATCTCCGCTAATAGACTATCTAAAGCCTCAGCTTGAGCAACTGTACGCGGAAAGCCATCAAGAATCCAACCAACTTGAGTATCAGGCTGTCTCAATCTTGCCTCAATTACCTCAATCACAACAGCATCAGGAACCAATGTACCCGAATCACTAAAAGACTTAACCTTTAGTCCCAATTCAGAGCCTTGCTTAATCTCAGCCCGAAAAATATCTCCGGGAGCAATTCTCGGTACTTGCCAAGATTCAGCCAAAATCTCGCCTTGTGTGCCCTTACCAGCTCCAGGTGGGCCCATCAAAATCACTCTAGGCATTACTGTTTCACCATGCCTTCATAACGTTGGGAAATCACATAGGTTTGGATTTGCTTAGAGGTTTCGATCGCAACACCAACCAAAATCAGTAACGAAGTTGCACCAATACCGCTAAAGGTAGATACTCCCGTAGCCTTTTCAAGGGCGCTAGGAATAATCGCGATGCCACACAGGAAGACCGACCCAAGTAAAGTCAAGCGATTCAAAATGCGACTGATATAGTCCGAAGTTGCTGTTCCAGGTCGTACCGTGGGAATGCTGCTACCCATCTTCTTCAGGTTCTGCGATAGTTCTACAGGATTTAGAACTAGAGTCGAATAAAAGAAGCTAAATCCTAAGATCAGCAACATATACACAGGAATATGACCAGGGCCACTTGGAGATACCCAAGTGGCGATCGCAACGAACACTTCGTTATTAATACTTTGGCTTAAATATGCAGGCAAAATCATCACCGATGATGCGAAAATGATTGGCATAACGCCGCCTTGATTTAAGCGCAAGGGCAAATAAGAAGCTTGCTCACGGTATAGTTTGCGACCAACCTGACGACGTGCTGAAATAATGGGAATTCGCCGCGTTCCTTCCTGCACGAACACAATCCCCACAATCATAATCAAGAAGATCACTAGCAATAAGATCACTCCACCAACTCGTGAGCTATCTTTTTGAGCAAGTGAAATAGTG
>JANNDZ010000465.1:0-3097 GCA_031378395.1 Pseudanabaena sp. OTE_75_metabat_487_sub | reverse complement strand
TAAGACATTCTGAACATTTGGATTGCTTAAGAAATTAGCTGTCTCTCCTGTAGATAGTCCTAATTTTTGCAAACTATAAAATAAGTTGCCACCTGCCTGTGTTCCACCCGTAATGTTGTATTGGTTGCCTACTTGATCGACATTTGTATTTAATCCATTAGAACCAGTGGTGATGCTCTGGGCATAGGCTCCACTTGTTGATGCGATTATGCTAGTTAGTAATAAGTAACTTAAACCATGTTTTAAAATGAACATAACAAAAATCTCTTTGGGTGATGATATATATTACGATAAATCACATAGCTTGTGGGTCAGCTATTAATCACAACTTCAGTCCTCATAACATACTTATAACTTACCTATAACTTATCTATAACTTTTAAAATTAATTTTCAAAGCATACAAACTTTCATCTACCTATTAAAGTAATTATTTGCAGCGAGAATCTGAGGATTTGAAGATCCAAAAAGTAGATTTTGATGACGTTGTATTGTTGTGTGCTGATATAAGTCATATATTCAATACTATGGATTTATAGCGCTTTTCAAGCGAGCGAGATAGAGAGGTTCGTTTCGCCACCTTCGGTGGGGAGACGAACCCATACTTCACTAGACTAAAAGCGCTATATTTGAACGCTAAGTGATGGAGTTATTTGTGTCAGAGTCTTTATTCGATCAGGCAAGTGAGCGATTGGCAGATGCGATCGCCCATGTACATATTTCTGAAGATGCGATCGAGCGACTCAAATCGCCGAAAGCAAGTCTGCAAGTTTCTATTCCTGTGAGAATGGATAATGGAACCTTGAAGGTTTTTCAAGGTTATCGAGTCCGCTACAACGATTTACGGGGACCTACCAAAGGCGGAATTCGCTTCCATCCTAATGTAAACATGGATGAAGTCACGTCGCTAGCTTTTTGGATGACCTTTAAATGTGCTGCCGTAAATTTGCCCTTTGGAGGTGCAAAGGGGGGAGTAGCCGTCGATCCTAAACAATTATCCAAGTTTGAATTAGAACGACTCAGTCGAGGATACATTAATGCGATCGCCGACTTTATGGGTGCAGATGTGGATATTCCTGCGCCCGATGTTCAGACTAACGCCACGATCATGGGATGGATGGTGGATGAATATAGCAATATTCAACGTCGGCTCTGTCCTGCGGCAATTACAGGCAAACCGATCGCTATGGGCGGTAGTCTCGGACGTGAAACAGCAACGGGGTTGGGAGCCTTTTTTGCGATCGAGACTTTGCTGCCGTTGTTGAAAATGCAGCGCGAACGGACAACTGTAGCAGTGCAGGGATTTGGGAATGTGGGCGCTGCGATCGCCGATCTGTTGAGTAAAGCAGGCTACAAGGTTGTGGCAGTGAGTGATTCTAAGGGTGGCATTTATGCCAAGCAAGGGCTAGATGTGCCGAGCATCATCAGTTACAAAAATTCGACGCGCAGTTTTCAGGCAGTGTACTGCAAGGATTCAGTATGTAATATCGTTGAACATCAGACGATTACCAATGAAGAATTGCTCAAGCTTGATGTTGATATTTTGATTCCTGCAGCACTGGAGAATCAAATTACTGAACATAATGCTCACGAGATCCGCGCTAAATATATTTTCGAGATCGCGAATGGCCCCGTCACTCCTGCGGCTGATGCAATTTTGGAAAAACGCGGAATCATGGTTTTTCCTGATATTCTCGTGAATGCAGGTGGTGTCACTGTTAGTTATTTTGAATGGGTACAGAATCGTAGTGGCTTATATTGGACGCTTGAGGAGGTAAACGATCGCCTCAAGCACAGCATGATTGCCGAAACCCTGAGAATTTGGAAAATTTCTGATCAAAAACAAATCTCGATGCGGACAGCCGCCTATGTCCATGCCTTAACGCGCCTGAGTGAAGCGATCGATGCTAAAGGCACAAGAGCTTATTACGCGCAATAAACCAAATAAAAAAGTGTTGCAAAGCAACACTTTTTTATTTGGTTTCGCGATCGCTTCGGTTATCCGAAGCTTGTTATCTCAACAGTCGGGTAATATATACTTGTAGTCCAAAATCGTATTAAATATCACGTTTGGCGCATCCCCTGTTTTAACTGCATTCGGTAGCTATGTTTAATTTAAAAAACCTGATTGGCGATCCTAATAAGCGCAAGCTTGACAAACTCCGTCCCGAAGTGGCTCTCATTAACTCCCTAGCCCCAGAGTTAGCGGTGTTAAGCGATCGCGAATTGCAAGGAAAAACTGGAGAGTTTAAACAGCGCCTCGAAAAAGGAGAACCACTTGATGAACTGCTCCCCGAAGCCTTTGCTGTTGTTCGTGAGGCAGCCACCCGCGTTTTAGGGCTGCGTCATTATGATGTGCAAATGCTCGGCGGCATGATCCTGCATCGTGGTGAAATTGCCGAAATGAAAACAGGAGAAGGTAAAACCCTCGTCGCTACCTTGCCCAGCTACCTTAACGCCCTTTCAGGTAAAGGTGTGCATGTAGTCACCGTAAACGACTACCTCGCTCGTCGGGACGCAGAGTGGATGGGGCAAGTACATCGCTTTCTTGGTATGACAGTGGGATTGATCCAAAACTCCATGGAGCCAATCGAGCGCCGCAAAAATTATGGCTGTGATATCACCTATGCCACCAACAGCGAACTAGGCTTTGATTATTTACGCGACAACATGGCGACTAGCATCGAAGAAGTGGTGCAGCGTCCTTTTAATTTCTGTGTAATTGACGAAGTTGACTCGATCCTGATTGACGAAGCGCGTACTCCTCTCATTATTTCAGGCATGGTCGAGCGTCCGACCGAGAAGTATATCGGCGCTGTCACGATCGCAGATCAGATGAAACCAGAAACTCATTACGAAGTTGACGAAAAGCAGCGCAACGTCGTCATGACCGATGAAGGTTTTGAGCTGGCCGAAAGTTTACTCGGTGTTACCGACTTATTTGATCAAGCTGATCCTTGGGCGCATTATGTGTTTAATGCTCTAAAAGCCAAGGAATTATTTCTCAAAGACGTAAATTACATTGTCCGCGAAGGTGAAGTTACGATCGTCGATGAGTTTACAGGTCGCGTCATGCCAGGTCGTCGTTGGAGCGATGG
>JANNDZ010000454.1:0-13411 GCA_031378395.1 Pseudanabaena sp. OTE_75_metabat_487_sub | reverse complement strand
GTCAACTTAAATGCCGCAGCTCCTGTCGGAATATTTCGCACTGATGCTGAGGGCAACAGTATCTATATCAACCAACGTTGCTGCGAGATGCTTGGCTTGCCGCCAGAAGCAACCACTGGAAAATCTTGGCAGCAAGCATTGCACCCCGATGATCGCGAGTATGTCATCGCCGAGCAAATTCGCACAAGACGCGAAAATTTACCATTTCAATTAGAGTATCGAATCCTGAGACCTGACAGTTCCGTAATTTGGGTGCTGGGAAACGCTGTCGTCGAGAAAGATAACAATGGAGAAATCATCGGCTATGTGGGGACAATCACAGATATTAGCAATCAGAAGCGATCGGAAGCAGCCTTACAAAAAAGTGAAACCCATTCCAGAGCCTTAATTAGTGCAATGCCTGACATAATTTTTCGGATGAACCAAGAAGGCGTTCATCTGGAATTTCTTGCTTCTCCAAATTTTAACGTTTTAGGTAATCTCTCAGAGATGGTAGGAACCAATGTGTTTGATATTTTGCCGCTTGAAGCGGCAAAACAACGCTTGAGATCTGTCCAACAGGTCATTCAAACTGGTTCTATCCAAGTATACGAACAAGTGCTTGAGGTTGATGGCATAAACCAAATCGAAGAAGTCCGTATTGTGCCTTGTAGCGAAACTGAGGTTTTAGGATTGGTGCGAAATATCAGCGATCGCAAACAAGCAGAACAGGCTTTAGCAAAGAGCGAAGCCCAGAGTCGCGCCATATTATCGGCGATTCCTGATTTGATGTTTCGGGTAGGGACTGATGGCGTTTATCGCGAAGTCATTACTCAATTTCAAGATTTCGCTCTCTTTCCACTAGACTTCAATCTTGTTGGGCAGTCCATGGTCGAGATTTTACCCGCAGAGATTGCCGATCGCCAATTTCATTATTTGCGTAGAGCGATCGAGACTGGCAAGTTACAAATCTACGAGCAAAATATTCAAATAGGAGATAGCTTTCAAGATGAAGAAGTGAGAGTTATCAAGAGTGGCGAAGATGAAGTTCTGTTTATGGTTCGTAATATTAGCGATCGCAAACAATCTGAACTGGCTCTACAGAATCTAATTTCAGGCACAGCCGCTACCACTGGTCAAGACTTCTTCCCTGCGCTAGTCACGCATATTGCCGAAGCCCTCCAAGTCTCCTACGCAGTCGTCTCAGAACTAGTCGGTGAAGAGTTGCACACCCTAGCTTTTTGGTCTAATGGTAAGCTCCAAGACACATTGGTTTATCACCCCGCTAAAACTCCTTGTGCAAAGACGTTACTTGAGGGTCAGTTTTATTGTGAATCTTTTGTCCAAGAATCATTTCCTGAAGATTTAGATCTATTTGAAATGGAGGCTTACAGCTATCTTGGTATCGTCCTGTTAGGAAATGACGGAGAGGTGATCGGGAACCTCTGTATCCTAGATCAGAAAGCTATTCAGTCACCAAAACGAGCAGAACAAATTTTGCAAGTTTTTGCCGCCCGTGCCGCTGCTGAGTTAGAACGCCAAAGAGTAAATACATTATTAACCCAACTCAATCAAGATCTAGAAACCAAAGTCAAAAAACGCACTGCGGAGCTACAAAAACGAGAAGTAGAACTCCAAAAGCTCTCAGAACGACTGTCACTGTCGCTCAAGTCTGGCGCGATTGGATGTTGGGAATGGAATATTGTAGAGCAACAAATGTTTTGGGATGAGCGCATGTATGAACTTTATGGAGTCAGTCAAGATGCTGATTTTCAACTAGACTATGAATCTTGGGCAAACATGCTCCATCCTGACGACCTCGAAGCTACCAAAGAGATGGGAGAACAATCTCTCTTAGGGGAAATAGACATGGACACTGAGTTTCGGATCTTACATCGCGATCGCAGTATCCACTTTATAAAGAGCTATGGAACTTTAGTTCGAGATGCTAAGGGCAATCCTCAGAGTTTGATTGGTATTAATTTTGATATTAGCGATCGAAAAAAAGCAGAGGAGCAACTACAACACACAAATCAAGAGCTGATCCGTGCGACCAGACTTAAAGACGAATTTTTGGCTAACATGAGTCATGAACTTCGTACTCCTCTTAACGCCATTCTCGGCATGACTGAGAGTTTGCAAGAGCAAATCTATGGCAGCATCAACGATCGCCAACTCAGCGCCTTACAAACTATAGAAAACAGTGGCAACCATTTACTAGCATTAATCAATGATATTCTCAACCTCGCAAAAATTGAAGCAGGACAAGTCGAACTAAATTATTCATCGACATCAATCAGTTATCTCTGCGAATCCAGTCTGAACTTTATTAAACAACAAGCAATGAAGAAACAGATTCAGCTAGATATGCATCTGCAACCAAATCTACCTGAAATGCAGTTAGATGAACGGCGGATCAAACAGGTGTTAATCAATATTCTCAATAATGCTGTCAAATTCACCGCAAATGGAGGACGCATTAAGCTAGAAGCTACCAAGCTTTCTCATGTCTCTGAGCAAACCCAAGAGGACACACAAGACTATCTGCAAATATCGGTAACCGATACAGGCATCGGCATCTCACCAGAAAATATCCAGAGACTATTCAAACCATTTATCCAAATTGATAGCGCTTTAAATCGAAAATATGAAGGGACAGGCTTAGGACTAGCATTAGCAAAACAAATCATCGAGCTTCATGGTGGTGCAGTCGGAATAACCAGTGAAATAGGTGTCGGCAGTTGCTTCACCATAGAGTTACCGATCAACCACCTCGAACCTCCCCCGCCACAAGAACCTCAGTCTACACCTAATCTTGAATCGCATCCAGAACTGAAACAGATATCGGGATCTACAGCACCACTAATTTTGTTAGCAGAAGATAATGAAGCTAATATTATTACAGTAACTAGCTATCTTGAAGCCAAAGCCTATCGCCTTATCATCGCAATGAATGGTCAAGAAGCGATCGACCTAGCCAAGAGTGCTCAACCAGATCTAATTTTAATGGATATCCAAATGCCCGTCATAGACGGATTAGAAGCGATCAAGCAAATTCGCCTCGATCCAAACTTGGTTAATATTCCTATTATTGCGCTGACGGCTTTGGCGATGGAAAGCGATCGCGAAAAGTGCATAGCTGCTGGGGCTAATGAATATATTACTAAGCCAATCAAGTTAAAAGCTCTATCTCAGATGATTCAGTCCTTTATGGATTCATAAAAAGATTTAAGCCTTATGACATCTACCCCTGACTCAAAAGATAATGTATCGGCGATCGCACACAATGCTCCAATTGCGCCAGATCGTAATTCTTTACCATTAAGCGATCGTGCACAAGCCGACAATCTGCTCTTAACTCTTGTGGAGGCAACATCTTCCGTCACAGGAGAAGCTTTTTTCCCAGCCTTTGTGCAACATCTCGCCACAACTCTGGGCTGTGCTCATGCCATGATTACGGAATTAAAGGATGGACGATTACAAACTCGTGCCTTTTGGTCAGACAATCAGATTCAGTCAAATTTGAACTATGCTCCTGAAGACACCCCCTGTGGAAGGGTGCTATCGGATGGAGTCTACGCTCAATCAACCGATTTGCAACAGACCTTTCCTAATAATTCTGATCTGTTTGTTTTGGATGCCGATAGTTTTCTGGGAGTTGCTCTGACTAATTCCAATCAGCAAGCCATTGGATTAATCAGTATCTTAGATGTCCAGCCAATGCCAGATCTAGAGAGATTACAGCCGATTATCCAGATCTTTGCGGCGCGTGTTGCGGCTGAGTTAGAAAGGGAACAGACGACCCTTGCTCTGAAGCAGTTAAATCAAGAATTAGAACGGCGAGTGGAAGAACGTACTACCTCTCTAAAAGCTAGTGAAGAGCGTTGGCAACTAGCACTCAAAGGGGCAAATGATGGGATTTGGGATTTCGATATGGCGACAAATAAGGTTTTTTATTCTAGTCGCTGGAAGCAGATGCGTGGTTTTGCTGACGATGAAATTGGCGATAGCTTGGAGGAATGCTCAAGCCGCATCCATCCTGATGATTATGATCGCGTCTTAGCTACTGCCAATGAACACTTAGCGGGGAAAACCGAGTTCGTGGAGATGGAATATAGAGCACTCTGCAAAGATGGCTCCTACATATGGGTACTTGAGCGTGGACAAGCGGTACGCAATGAATTAGGGCAACCTATTCGCGTTATTGGTTCCGATACTGATATCACCAATAACAAACTAATTGAATCTAAATTAATCAAGAATGAAGCTCAATTTCGCTGTTTGGTAGAAGGAGGCATCGACTTGATTTGGTCAAGCGATCAAGATGGCTTATTTACCTACCTCTCACCACAGTTCAAAGCACTTTTTGGCTGGGAGCCTAGTGAGTGGATTGGCAAGTCATATAACGACCTTGTACATCCAGATGATCTCCTACGAGTCGAGACTCTTGAGTTTATGGAGAATGCGAGAACTGGCAAAAAATTCTGGCATCCTGAGTTCCGACATCGGCACCGAGATGGTCATTATGTTTGGGTAAGAGCCAATAGTACAACGATTTTAAATCCTGATGGAGTTATAATTGGTAGCCAAGGGACTTTAGCCGACATTAGCGATCGCAAGCAGGCGGAAGCAAGACTACAAGCAAAAACTAAGCAGTTAATCCAATCCCATACTAAACTAGCTCAATCCACCGCCAATATCCAACGCAGTAACGCTCTATTAACCGTTCTCCAAGAGGCATCCTTTGATGGCATTCTGGTGATTGACGAGCATCGCCGAGTGATCACCTACAATCAGCGTTTTTTAAATCAGTGGGATATTTCTCAATCTCTAGTGTTATCAGCAAGCGATCGCCAACTCTTCGACATTGTTTTAGATCGCCTCGCTGATCCCCAAGAATTTTTGCAACAGGTCGAGTATCTATATGAACATCCAAAGGAAATCAGTCATGCAGAGATCAGCCGCAAAGATGACAAAATATTTGATCTTTACTCCGCCCCAATCTATTGGTCTAATGACCGTTATGGTCGGGCTTGGTTTTTCCGCGATATAAGCGATCGCAAAGAACTAGAACAAGAACAAACTCGCCTGATCTCTATTCTAGAAGCTTCAACTGATTACATCAGTATGGCAGATGCTAATGGCAAAATTTTCTGGAAGAATACAGAGCTAAAAAGACTATGTGGGATCGATCCCAACCATGATACAAAGCAGTATCAAATTTCTGACTGCCATCCCCAATGGGCGGCTAATATAGTTTTGCAAGAGGGATTGCCCTATGCGATCGCCATGGGCAGCTGGATGGGTGAAACAGCATTGCTGAATGTCGAAGGACAGGAAATTCCCGTCTCCCAGCTTATCCTCGCCCACAAATCTCCTCAAGGAGAAATAGAATTTTTCTCCTTCATCATGCGCGATATCCAAACTCGCAAAGAATATGAACGGAAACTAGAACTAACTAACGCAGAACTGCTCCGTGCCACCAGACTCAAAGACGAATTTCTGGCAAACATGAGCCATGAACTCCGCACTCCTCTCAATGCCATTCTCGGCATGACCGAAGCTCTCCAAGAACAAATCTTAGGGGACGTTAATGAGAAACAACTCAAAGCTTTAAAAACCGTTGAAAATAGCGGTATGCATTTGCTAGCTTTGATCAACGATATTCTCGATTTAGCCAAAATCGAATCGGGACAGCTCCAACTAGACTGCAACCCTACAAATGTGGCTTTACTCTGTCAATCCAGCATCACATTTATCCAGCTCCAAGCCCTAAATAAACGCATCAAACTTGAAACCAAGATTGCTTCAGACTTGCCAGAAATAAGAGTAGATGAGCGTCGCATCCGCCAAGTTTTGCTTAACTTACTCAGCAATGCCGTGAAATTTACACCAGCAGGTGGACGCATCACCTTAGAAGTTAAACATCTAGAATTGCAGCAAATGCATACCCAATCATGGATTCGCATTGCCGTAATCGACACAGGCATCGGCATTGCCCCAGAAAACATCTCAAAACTATTTCAACCCTTTATTCAGATTGATGGCGCTTTAAATCGTCAATATGCGGGTACAGGTTTGGGGCTATCGCTTGTCAAACGCATGGTGGAATTGCATGGTGGCATTGTCGGCTTGACCAGCGAACTAGGAGTAGGCAGTTGTTTTACGCTTGATCTACCTTGCATTGCTAATTTTCCAGAAGTGAGCACCAATGCTTCTCTCGATCCAATTCCAGCCCCACTAGCTTCAGCACCAGTCAACGTTAATTCATCCCCTTTAATATTGATAGCAGAAGACAATGAAGCTAATATTAGTACATTGGCTGACTACCTCGAAGCCAATGGATATCGCATTCTCATAGCTATGAACGGAGAAGAGGCGATCGCTCTTTCTAAGACCCATCAACCTGACTTGATTTTGATGGATATCCAGATGCCGATCATGGATGGGCTATCCGCAATCAAGCAAATTCGTCTCAATCCCAACTTGGCTGATATTCCGATTATTGCCTTGACAGCTCTGGCAATGGATAGCGATCGCCAAAAATGTCTAGATGCTGGAGCCAATGAATATATTTCTAAGCCGATAAAGTTGAAATCTCTATGCCAGATGATTCAATCCTTCCTAACCCCATAGCCAAGTAACCATGATGCCCTCTCCCCTAACCCAAGACATCCTATCTGCGGTCATCCGCAATCCATTAATAGTTGCGCCAGAGATGAGCGTGATAGATGCGATCGCCGCTATGGGCAAAACTGGTTCGAGAGCTGTATTAGTAGTTGAGCAAAAAGGAATTGAATCTGAGGGCATCGACTTGATCGGGCTTCTCACCCAGCGCGATATTATTCGTCTCAGCTCCAAGGGCAAGCCTTTCGAGCAGTTGCCAATTCAACAAGTGATGAGCCATCCCGTGATCAGCATCCAAGAGTCAGAGCTTACAGATATCAAAACCGCCTTGTCACTATTCAAAGAACATAATATTCGCCATCTACCAGTTTTACAAGGCGATCGCATTGTGGGATTATTAGCTCAAGAAGCCCTCACCGAGATGTTGGCACAGACAGTATTGCAGCTAGAATCACAACTCACTCGGCTAAGCGATCAGAATGTAATTGGCGAAACCCCATTCGAGAATCAAGATAGACAAAGTCGTGCCTTATTAGCTGCCATCCCTGACCTATTGCTAAGAGTAAAACCTGATGGAACCTGCGTAGAATTTATGCCTCCGTTGATAGAATCTGGGAGATTTGAGCAAATTGGGCTACATCTTTCAGAACTATTGCCTCCAGATTTATTGCAAAAGCAACTAGATGCGATCACCTTAGCTATTTCCACTAATGAGTTACAAGTTTACGAACATCAATTTGCCATTGGCGATCGCACGATATATGAGGAAGTTCGGATTATCGATATTAATGCTGAAGAAGCTCTAGTGATTGTGCGGGATATTAGCGATCGCAAACATGCTGAAGCCCAATTGAAAGAAGCAACTGAGCAGCTTAAAATCTCCCATGACCAGCTTGCTGAATCGGTTGTAAATTTACAACGGAGCAATGCCTTGCTCGTAGCTGAGCAAGAAGCTTCCTTTGATGGAGTTTTGGTGATTGATGAACATCGTAAGGTTGTCACCTATAATCAGCAACTGTTAAATTTATGGAAAACCTCTTCAGAGCTAATTACGAAGGGAGACGATCGCGAACTTGTCAACTCTATTTTAAATCAACTCATACAGCCAAGTGAATTTTTAAATAAGGTTGAATATCTATACGCCCATCCCAAGGAAATTAGCCGTGATGAGATCGGTCTCATCGACGGGCGATTTTTTGATCGTTATTCTGCTCCTATTTATTGGTCAAATGACAGTTATGGTCGGGTTTGGTTTTTTCGAGACATTAGCGATCGCAAGCAATCTGAAGCACAATTGTTATCCATTAACGAACAACTTGCAGTCTCGAATCAAGAACTAACCAGAGCTAACCGACTAAAAGATGAATTTCTCTCGACTATGAGTCATGAACTTAGAACACCGCTCAATGCGATTTTGGGAATGACTGAAGGTCTAAAAGAAGAAGTGTTTGGATCTCTTAATCCTAAGCAAATCAAAGCTTTAACAGCCATTGATAACAGCGGCAATCATTTATTAAATCTGATCGTAGATATGCTCGACTTTGCAAATATTGTCGCTGGTAAGTTAACCCTAAATCTTGCTTCTACAAATATTCAGCAACTCTGCAACAACAGTCAGCAACTAGTGCAAGCATCAGCTAACCTCCGACAAATCCAACTTACTTCTAACATCCAGTCTCATCTCCCAAACCTAGAAATAGATAGTCATCGAATTCAGCAAGTATTAATCAATCTACTCAGTAATGCGATAAAATTCACTCCTGAGGGTGGAGCAGTGTCAATGGAAGTCAGTGTTTATAACGATCTTGATCAAGATATTCCTAGCTCTTGGCTCAGATTTGCTATCACTGATACTGGCATCGGCATTGACAAAAAAAACATATCCGCCTTGTTTCAGCCATTTACTCAATTAGATGGAGCTCTTAACCGCCAGTATGAGGGCACTGGGCTGGGACTAGCGATCGTTAAGCAGCTTATAGAACTCCATGGCGGGCGCGTTTCTGTAATCAGTACAGTAGAGGTTGGCAGTTGTTTTATGTTTGATCTTCCACTAAGTGATGATTTTAAACTCCTATCATCCCCTGAGTTTTCTCCCCAGCAGCAATCTTCTCAGCGCCAAGAGGTGAAATCGCCACTACTTTTGCTAGCAGAAGACAATGAAGGAAATATTGCCACGATGGAAGCGTACCTAGAGGCGAAAGGATATCGCGTTATCATCGCTCGTGATGGACAGGAAGCGATCGCTCTTGCTAGAAGCAATCATCCTGATTTGATTTTAATGGATATCCAAATGCCTGTCATGGATGGGCTCGAAGCAACTAAGCAAATTCGGCTCGATCCAATCTTGGCCAGCATTCCGATTATTGCACTGACTGCTTTAGCGATGGAAGGCGATCGCCAAAAGTGTTTAGACGCTGGAGCGAATGAATATATTTCTAAGCCAATAAAGCTCGCAGCTTTATCTCAGAAGATTCAAGCCTTTCTAACTTCCTGAAAGCTTATAACCCTAGGACTTACGCAAAAAATGCTCTGAAAGCCTTATTTTACTGTAGGGGCATTTAATGAATTGCCCCTACGTCTCGTTCTTTTGCGTAAGTCCTAAACCCGTTAAAACGGTTTGCTTAATAGTATTCTAAATGTCTACACAATTTTACATCCGTACATGTTTACTAATAGACTCACTTTTAATCAAAAATACTTCTATTTAACTGTTGTACTTTTCTTAATAGAAGTTTTTATCGCACTTTTTATCAACGATCAGTTTATTCGTCCTTTTATTGGGGATGTATTAGTAGTTATTCTGATTTATTGCTTTGTCAAATCATTTTGGAAAGTTCGCGCAAATGTAGCCGCTCTATCCGTGTTTGGATTTGCTTGTGCGATCGAAGGATTGCAGTATCTCAATCTCGTCGATCGACTAGGACTAAGGCAGAATAGGATTTTGGCTACTATTATAGGAACTACTTTTGATTGGAAAGATATCTTGGCTTATGCTCTTGGTACTGCAATCATAATAATATGGGAAAGGCGTTAGATGTGGCACATTACGACACATCTAACAGGGATTTTATCGAATTCTAAGCATTGCTTCTAGTTCCAGTAGACGACCTTCAGCTAGGCGATCGCGACATTGTTTTACCGATCGCGCGGTCTCGGTGGAACCTAATGACTCAAACTGGCATTGCAGTGCTTGATATTGCAGCCATTGACGCTGCCCAGCAGAATTTATCATCTTTTCATTCTTCAGGATTTTAGCTAGACGTTGAGTAGTCACATCGGAAGTAATTTGAGAAAAGTTAGTTCCTTGCAAATCGGCAATGCGAGCATTAGTCACTCGCGCTCGACAACTAAAATATAAGAGAGGATAAATTGAGCCTTTCTGGAATGGAGCGCTTAGCTCCTGACAATGAATATCTCGATAGGAATTCCAAGTTTTTTCGATCACTTTGAGTTGAGATTGCCTAGCTTCAGGTATTTGCCTATAAACTTCGTCATAAATTAGCGATCGCAAGAAATCCGCAGTTTTTGCCCATCTTGAAGCACAGATGTTTAGGTAAAGCTGAGCTTCTCCTTCACAAGCTGGAGGCGCGACTCCAAACTGTTTAGAATTAGCGATTGTCTCCGATGAGACAGGAGCGATCGCGAGACAGGACAGTCCGAATAAAATGGTCAGGGAATGCAATAACAACTTCATCAGTAAATTACCTTTGAGATACTTGCAGAGCTTGGCTCTAAGTCTTCAACGTGAAACTAATTTATGGTAACTAACGAACCAATAAATTTTTTGAAAGTGTTGCTTTGCAACACTTTCAAAAAATTTATTGGTTCGAGTTTGAGCATAAAGCGCTGTATTTACACAAAAGATGACATCCAATAATTCTATAATATTTGCATCTTTTTAGCCAATTCGCTGCAAATATGACCATGACTGACTCACCATCACCTCGCGCAGAACTACTCTCATCCATGCTCTTAGAATTAATCGAGATTTTGCGCGATCGCCAAGGTGACACATGGTCAGCAATCATTCGCATTGCCTCTGGCAAATCTGCAACGATCTCGATTGATGATACTCGCATCCATGTATATGCCGCAGACGACCAAGAATTGCAAATTACAATTTCCACTGCTGAGCCTGACGCACTAAATGATTTTGAAAGTACTGGGCTTGCTTTACGCAACATCATGTTTGGTAAATCTACTCTCGAAAAGGCTGTTGCCTCCAGCAAAATATTCATTCGCGCTAGTTTCGGGGATCTATTAAAAATTCGTGCGATCGTCAAATCAGTTCTACTTGATTCTGAGGTTGATCCAAGATTACTCAGACTTTGGACAAAATTTGATCAGGAATGGTAGAAATAAAAACTAAAAGTCAAAAGAGCAAAGTGACCGCTAAGCGGTCACTTTGCTCTTTTGACTTTTAGGCGATCTTGCTCAAAATGGAAAGTGTGCCAAAGCCAATCAGAATGATTCCACTTCCCCAATTGAGCCAGCTTGACCAACGTCGCAGTTCTAAAAACTGTTTGATAATTCCTGTAAATGTACCTGCGATCGCTAAGGGTAATACGGAACCGATCGCATAGGCTAACAAAAACTCTGTGCCAACTAGTAGATTTCCTGAGCCTGATACCCAAGCTAACAATGTCACTAATACAGGCGTACTGCAAGGCGAAGCCACAAACCCAAAGGATAAACCGATTAATAGCGATCGCAGTCCTGTTGGTAAATTTTGGGATATTTCCCAATTACCAAAGCTGGGTAAACGGAAGGAAATCACTTCCAATAGTTGTAATCCCATCGCGATCGCAATAATTCCCATCACCACTGACCAACCCCAAGCTGTCTGTCCATAAATTTTGCCGAGTAGTGCCGCAGCTAGTCCAAAACCTGTAAGAGCGATCGCAAAACCGAGACAAAACCAAGCCGATTGCAAGGCAGATTTCCAAGTACTTTTAGATTCATAGCCGCCAATATAACCAATTGTGAGCGGCAACATCGATAAGGTACAAGGGGTAAGGCTAGTAACCAGCCCTGCCAAAAACACTACGCCGACACTTGTCCATGAGGCTTGATTGAGCTGGCTATTCACCAAGGCATCAGCCCATTGCTCAAGATGATAAAACCAGTTTGGTAGCGCTCGGAAGAAGGTATCGAAAAATTGCAGCATAGTGATTACTATTCAACTCCAAGGGTTTGCGGGTTGATCGTTGATACTGACCCAGTATCGCATGTTCGAGATTCTCAGTGACGGCATAGCTGACGCATCTGCCCAAAAATCCCATCCCGCCCAACCAGCATTGCGATCGCCATCATGAAACTCCGCCATTCTGAAACCATCTTCTCCAAGGACTTGAAGCCCTTGGCGGCGGCAATACTCATCGGCAACTGATTGGGAAGTTAAAATTTTACCATGCACATCAGGAACGACAAGCACTTTGCCACCAGACCAAGAGCCGCGCAATGCACCACCATTTGTCGTACTAGAGTTTGGAAGTCCTACAGGAAGTGGTAATCCCATCTTTTTAAAGCAAAGTAGCGGTAAGACTGCATTCGTATCTGTATCGCCACTATAGGGATTAGTTGAAGCATCAGTACCAAACAAAGCATAGGGTATGCCATTGAGAATAACGATATCCAGTACGCACCAAGTCATAGCTTTGCGATCGGGTTGAACTTCAGATGGGGCGTAAATAAATTCGGGTGCGATCGCCTCTTCTAACACAATGCTCTGAGATATCTGCGATCGCAAGTGTGATAACAATCCTAAGACTGCTGCTTTTGTGGAAACAGGAAGATCTTTAACCTTGATGAGATACCACTTACAAGACTCAATGGCAGCTTCGATTTGTCCTAGGGATTCCAGTTTCCCAATCACGACACGCAAACCAGAAAGCTGAGCCTTGGGAGCTTTGAGAGTAAGAATAAATTCTAAAGCCGTCTCAAATTCATCCATCTCTGCAAGTTTCAGAATCATGAGAGTTAGACTGTCTGGATTGTCCTGAAGCGTCTTGGCAATCTTAACGGCTTCGTCAACTTGTCCAATTTCGATGAGATGTAGCGCAAACTTATCGCGCTCTTCTGAATTAGACAACAAATGATAGGCTTGCCCTAAGAGATCAAAGTTTTCTGTTAAAACGTTAGAACCTAATCCAATCAAAAATTCCACAACATCGGGATACTCTTTTTTGATTAAAGATAGAATAAAATATGGCTCGTAATTTAAAACCATATTCCACCAAACTTTGTATTGTTTCTGTTGTTCAGCAAGATTCATTGCAAGTTCTGGAGATACTCTTCCTGTGAGTCCAGAATTTTCTATTGTTGTTGGCAGGGCTTGTTTGGGAACTGCAACACATCGACCCAATTTGCTATTGTGAACAAATTCTTCGGGCGTAGAGCTTAAATAAACATTCTCACTGCAAACATCGCAATGACGAATGTTTGTGACATCAGTTAGATTTAGACTATCCCATTGCTTTGTGCAAATAAATTCAAAAGCTTCAGGACAGTTCCAGATATCTGAGAATGATTTATTCATTACTTTGTCCTTGTTAACAAATTTTTACTACAGTGCTTTGTGCTCAATCTTGTATAGCAATCCCAAATCATTTGTATGTGGTTAAGGTTTGTGAAAGATACACCCATAGGAGCGATCGCTCATAAATCAATTAGGATTTACACAAATAAACCAAGAACTCAAGTTCTTTGCTAAAAGCTCAAGCCCACTTCAGTGGACTACAGAATACTGTTAATCAACCCGTTTCAACGGACTTGCGTAGTAGCCCGCCCTTAAGTGCAGGGCTAC
>JANNDZ010000385.1:0-3776 GCA_031378395.1 Pseudanabaena sp. OTE_75_metabat_487_sub | reverse complement strand
CCAGAAACCCTATGGCCTATTTCTCCCAAATCAAACATCGATCGCCACTCAACACCCACAAAACCCGATCGCCTAAATCTCAACATCAAACAGCGATCGCCCCTTACCACCAACAAACCCGATCGCCTATTCCCTCAAATCAAACAGCGATCGCACTCTCAACACCCATAAACCCGATCACCTAAATCATCAAGTCAATCAAAACAGCGATCCGCCCCTCAACACCCACAAACCCGATCGCCTATTTCCCAATCAAACAGCGATCGCCCCTCAACACCCACCAATGTGATCGCCTATTCCCTCATATCAAACAGCGATCGCCTAACTCAGCAAAAATGAATTATGATCAAACAGATGAAGCCTAAAAATTGATGGCTTAAAATAATCAAGAGTATATGAAAAACAGCAAAAAAGCATACAACTATACAGTGCTTCTAGAAAAGGAAGAAGATGGAGGTTATCACGCTTTTTGTCCTATTCTCAGAGGTTGCCATTCTCAAGGAGATACTTTTGAAGAAGCGATCGCTAATATTACGGAAGCTATTGAGCTATATATTGAAAGTTTAATAGCTGATAGTCAGCCTATCCCTAGAGAAAATTTAATTGTCAAACCTCTGAGTGTTTTGGTATGAGCAACTTTCCAAGTGTTAAGGCTAAGGAGTTTATAAGGGTTATCGAAAAATTGGGATTTTATTTTGATCGCCAAAAAGGGAGTCATGCTATTTACAAAAATATTCAGGGAAAAAGGGTTGTTGTTCCAATTCATTCTGGAAAAGATATCAAACAAGGTACTTTGATGGGAATGATTCAAGATATTGATGTTGACAAGGAGACTTTTTTTAAATTACTGCAAGAATAAAGCGATCGCCTCTCACCACCCAAAACCCGATCTCCTAAATCTCTCAAATCAAACAGCAATCGCCCTTACAACCCACAAACCCGATCGCCTATTTCTCCATCAACCAGCGATCGCCCCTCAACCACCCATAAACCCGATCGCCTATTCCCTCAAATCAACCAGCGATCGCCCCTCACCACAACAAAACCCGATCGCCTATTTCCCCGTCAAACAGCGATCGCCCCTCATCACCCACAAAACCTGATCGCCCAAATCTCAATATCAAACAGCGAACTCCCCTTAACACCCATAAATGAGATCGACCATATTCCCTCAAATCAAACAGCAATGACCCCGCACAACCCATAAACTCGATTACTCAAGTCTTATCTTTGTCTAGAATTAGTGTAATTTTGATTTTTCGGATAATGGATGTATGTATATCTCTCCTCTAGTTTGCGCTGCTTTGACTTTGACATCGATTAATTGCCTAAAGCTAAGGCGTTCTTCTAAAACGTAAATCAAATCTTCTCCATCAATAAAAACTGTTTTAAGAGCCTTACCTGTAACAATACTCTGAACAACGTTATCACTGAAACCATGAACTGATACAAAAATTCCTCGCCCATACATCTTGCCTTCAACTTTGCCAACAAATTGATAGACAGGCTCATTACTAGCACTTTGATCTTGCCATTTTGCTTCTATAAGATAATGTTCACCATCATATTTAACAGCCCCATCAATTTGTTCTCCAATAACGCGAAAAGGTTCAGTTACTTCTAACCCAGATAGTCGACCTAGTTCAAGTAAAATTTTTTCTAACGCATACCCACGTTGTTGGATAGAAGTCTTTCCTCTATGTAGATCTAAAAAGATTTGTTTAAGTTCTATAATTGTTTGCTGTGGCTCCTGTTGAGTCCGTTTTAATTCATCCTGCTGTTCCTTTTGGGCTTTTATTTTCGCATCTCGGATTTCCTGTAATTGTCGAAGATGAGTAATCTTTTTTTCAGCATCACTCCGATTTAACTTTTTGAGCTTATCAAAGTAATAAGGGTCAAAGTGTGACCACTCAGTCAAAGATTTAAGGATTGCTCTAAATGAACTTAATCCTTCATCGAGCCTATCAGAAAGATGGTCAAAAATACGATCAACCATACCTACACGAGTTAGATCTTCTTTGTAGTTGACTAATACTTTAAGATCAGATTGTGTGCAGTGATTCTTAAAGAAAGAGTAGATATCATCTTTTGCCCACATCAGTGAGAGGATGCAGTCACGCATACAAATTTTGATATCAGAAGGAAAAGTCATGCTGGTATTTTGAAAATTCTTGAAATGAAAATCTTTAATAATTATAACTTCTACGAGGTTTTAATATTAAGCCTAAAAAAAGCGATCGCCATGTACGAAAAACTGATGCTCGAAGGTTGTGATCGCTGATAGTATTAGATAAAAATATCTGATATCATGCTTTTACTGCCTAAAAAATCCTAAAAGCAAGATTAACCGCATAATTTGTTAAGTTATATGAAATGAATGGCATTGCTCGTCCAATTACTCTCGATCGCAGACATATTGCCAAACATTTACCAAATACACTGCAATCCCAACGCTTATTAAAACTAGGACGCGCTACCCATGCTTTTATAGATGAAGATACGATGAATCGGGTTGCTCAGGCGATCGTTGAATATGGCGAGTACAATGGAAAAATCAGAAACTATGAACGATATGGACTATTTTTTACAGAACCTATCGGTTATAGAGTTAGCGCCGATGGCTCAACAATTCCTTTATTTTATGGCGAGGTAAAGATAGATGCAGACAATCGATATCACGTTATCCCCCGCACCAAACCCAGTGAAGGATGACTGGAATTTTTTAGAGGTATGGATCGATCCTATGCAATCACCGCCTTACTTATTAATGCTTATGGGCGATCGCATGGGTATCTGTCATATTTGCGATCCTGTGGAAAACTATCAAGTCGTACAAACTAGCAAAAACTATGAAGAAGCCCAACTATGGCTATTAGAAGATGAATTTGAGCCAATTAGAGGCAGGTTGTCAATTGAAGATTTAGGTCTTGTACATGCCATGCTAGAAGTTAAGGATGAAAAGCCTCTTAGTCTCCAAGAAGCCGTTGCTGAAATGGGAACGAAATAAGTGCCGTCTGGAAATGAATTTATCAAAGCTAGATAATCTTCGGCAATCATCACAATGCTTGCTCTAGCTTAGTAATCTTAACCAAGAGATCCTTTCGCAACTCACATAAACTAAACCACTCAAACAGATCCATCTCATCCCCTAATTCTCCTGATTCAAGTTGTTCTTGAAACTGATGAGAATCGAGCCTGTAGTTCTGTTCAAACTTGCTAATATCACAGTCATAAACAGCTAATTTCTGTCGATGACGATTTAACATTACACTGAGTAATTGACTCAGAATCCGATCTAACTCATTGCGATCGCTGCAATTTGCATTAAGTAGCTCTAATTTGTCTAATGTATTCATGGCATATACACATAACTCATTTAACATTATACCAACGGTAATTTTCCCTATAAAAAAAGGCGGCGCATTGCGCCGCCTTTTTAAATTTTTACTCTACACCTTCAATGCGGTCTTCGAGTTCTTGATATAGCTCACGAAGTCTATCCAAATTCTCTTCGCTGGTTTCCCAATAGCCGCGACCATTGACTTCTAGCAAAGTACCAACAATCTTACGGAACGAATTAGGATTGAGATTTTTGAGCCGATCGCACATCTCTTTATCGTTCACATAGACATCATTGACATCTTCGTAAACCCAGTTATCCACTGCGCCAGCCGTTGCCGACCAGCCCATTGTATTTACAAGTCGCTTCGAGATTTCGCGGACACCTTCGTAACCACTCTTGAGCATTCCCTCATACCATTTCGGATTAAGGATCT
>JANNDZ010000377.1:0-4953 GCA_031378395.1 Pseudanabaena sp. OTE_75_metabat_487_sub | reverse complement strand
GACTCAACAATTTGCAGCCTTTCAGGTAAACCGATGATATAAGTATTATAACTAGCACCTAGAGATTCGCAGGTTGTCTGTACTGCCAATAACTCACGACCTGTTAGTCTCGTGAAAAAAGACGTAAGAATGCCTGACTCTAAATAGCCTGTTGGCAAAGTATTGCCAGCGATCGCTTTAACATACGGAGAATTATAGGTTTTAACTAAAATGAATCCTTGAGCTTGGTATTGAGGATCGAATTCAAACTTACCCCAGCCATGGGTCAACCAACATTCCTTCAAGCTCTGAATGAAGGTAATCATATCCATCTCAGCAAGGGATTGTGAGTAATATTCTTCAAGAGATTCAGTAAAGCGAGTATAAAAGTTTTTTCCCCACCACTTGCCACAGTTAAACAAAACTAGTCTCGAAGCTTGACCTGTTTCCTTAGCTAAACCTGCATAAAGTGACGATATTAACGTGTCAGGAACTGCAATAAGGCGATCGCCTCGTCGATTTTCTAATAGCCCAATTTCTAAATCACCTTTGACATAAGAGTTGTAGTCAAAGAAGTTAGAAGGGACGCGATTTTCCTTGATGAGATCAGCGACAGAAATCATAACGGTTTGTCTCTAGTAGATTAGCGTGACTTGGGCGGCGGTAATCAAAGGCTGGATTAGCGAAAGCTGTGTAGAACTAAACTGTTTTTTTAGTCCTTGATTAAGCAATTTGTAAAGGGTTTCATTGAGGCGACGCATATCGCGCATGGACATGATTCCTTCTAACCAATTGAGCAATCTTTGCTTTAAAAAATTTTCATCATTCAGTAGCATTGCCATAGAGCTATAGCGTAAAACAAGAATTAAATTTTTAATCCCAGATTCTAACTCTTCGTCGCTTACATTGGGCAGTTCTGTCGGGACTTGGTTAGCTACTGCTTGCAAAATATCAATTTCGCGATCGCGAATTAGTTTATAAAGTTTTAGGCGATCAGGCAATGAACTAATGTAACTTTCCATTAGTCCTAGTTCGTCCGAGGCAAGATATCGATCTTGAGCTTGGTTAATTAGTTCTTGTATCTTCGGCATCATAGTTCTTATGTCACTAGAGTTAATGGGTTTAATAAGAAGGGCATAAAATATCTTTCTTACTATGCTTAGAAGAATTGGGAAATATCATCAAGGAAGTCTTCAAGAGTTTCATTATTTGCGTCAATAGAGTTGCTACTCAGATTTGGCTCAGGTGCAGTAGAGGCAATCTCAGGAATTCCTGTCCAAGAAATTGCCCGAAAGTATTGCCTTACCGACATCAACAAGCTTAGTGTCGGAGTACCTTTGCCGTTGTTGCTTGTTACTGGGGCGATCTCGCGATTTTCCCAGTTTACACTCTGCCAAAAGCTACGTAATGGCTGTAAACGCCAGTCTGAGCTACTCATTTTAGAAATTCTCCATTTCGCAACCGTCCTTCGATGTCACGAGTCGTCGCGCCTTCATTGAGCCAGAACGAAGCCGCATCAATCCGATTTTTGCCACCAAGCAAGAATTTACAATAGTTTTCACCCATCGAATAGCACTGAATCTCAATGCATTCCAGCTCTTTATTCACCAGATGCGTAAAGAATCCTGAGAATAAACCTGCATATAAGTGGCAAACGGGTTTACCAACATCGCCAAGGCTACGAGCTACTGCAGAGTCAAAAACGCTAATAAACATAAATCCCTGTTTGCGATCGCTCATATCTACTTGCCAACGCCCCCAGCCTTGTGAGGTAAATGGCCACCACCAAGTTTCTAGTAAAAAAGGCAGATTAGTCTGACGAATACTGCGTCCAAAATCGCGTTCAAACCATTTTGTGAAAAACAATGCATCTTGTAGCCCCCATTCACATCCAATCGAGTACATGACAGCAGCCGAAGCTTCGCCAACTTCATCCTCTAATCCTTCCTGTAGCCCAATAATGAAATCTTCACTGGTCAGAATGTTTCTTGAGCCGTTCCAGTCTTCGATGATGCCTTTCTCAAGATCAGGCTGCAAAAAATCTTGCAGACTATAGTGATTATTTTTTCTTTTCGCTCTAGTTGCGCTATTTGGACGATCTACAGCAACAGTCATAAGTAAATACTCCTATCCAAAAAATTATTTAATGCAAATCTAGTCTTGAGAATAAGCAGTTGAGAATAAACAGATGAAAAACTGGCTTTGGCTCAGCAATTAACCTACTACTTTTTACTCAAAAACATCAGCCCTTTTAGTGTTAGCCAATTGTTCACCGACACTAAAATTGGTGTTTTCTAGTTGACGAACAACAGATCTCGAAATTAATTGACCAACTTCGACTAATGTCTGACCAGTAATTGGGCTAAGTAATGGTTTTTCACAACGTCGTCCAATTAAAGCTTCGATGTCTTGAATTGATTGAACATACATCCCAACAGGGAGTTCAACCACAATCCCCTCGCCCATCACTTTGGCTTGACAAGCAAGTCTAGAGTTGGGTTTACAGGTAGTAATGACTTCTAAAGTGCGCTGTTCTCGCTTACCCATTGGACTAAGCGAGGACATACCATCTTGAATATAAACATGACAGGTCGCACACATGCCGCGACCGCCACATTCTTTTAAAATATTCAGCTCGTCTCCCATTAAGCCAGACAGTAATGCACCATTTGTTGCAATATCCGCTACTTGGGCAATAGGCTCAATTCTTACACGCTTAGCCATTATTAGCTTGCCTCTACAATTGCTCCCCTTAGTATTAAAGATTAGTTTAGCTCATTTAAGGTGCTTGCATAGAGTAGTTCCCGCCAAATTGCTTACTTCAACAAGATACAATGCTTCGTGTTGTATCTTGTTAAAGCAATATTTGCCTTTGACGACTATCAAGACAGTCTTGTTCTAGCATTTGATCGAAATTACGAATTACTTGTTTGCAACGTTTTATATAAGCAACTACCCATGATTGAATTTGCTGAATTTGCTCAGGATCGCAGGAGATAGCTGCTTGTTTTGGGTGTGATATTTGGCCACTGCGATCAACTTCAAACTCAGATAACCATGTTGAGGTGGGGCGACTAGATTTCCAATAATTTGTGACTACAACCTTCCCCAAATATTGGGTCGTAAAGTGACTTAGTTTGTTTAAAGCGACTAAAAGTTCATCTAACTTATACTCTTGCGGCGCAGTTTTCGCTGATACTACCTTAGTAGGACTATCGGTGATTTGTGTAGGGTTATTGGTAGCTATAGGAGTATTTGAGGAAGATATAGCAGCATCTGTAGGAGGTGTTTGAGGTTTATTTTTGTTTGACTGTATCTGTGAATTTGGGTTACTTGCAGTTGTACTTGCTCTTATGCTGGTAATGACATTTGCTTGTTTGTCAATTTGGACTCTTGCATTAACTGGGCTAAGAGATGTCGTATCTGCGATCGCCTCTGGATTGGGAAGAGTTGCAGGACTGGTTATGCTCTGTATCGTTGATGGTTCTTGGACATTTGCCTCTGTCTCTGTTGCTTTCCAATTAGAATTTGGCAAGGAAGGATGAGTTACCGAACCTAATAAGAGCTTAAAGTATGCGACTGTGTTGTATGTATCTGTCTCGATCAGATGCTTGATTTTGGTAATGTCCCGACTGTAGTCAGACAGCTTCAGGTGGCTATCTGTAAGTACTAGTAGTACTAATCCATGTGTCAACTTGTAAATAAAAACAATATGACCTGCAAAGTGAAACTCAAAAGATTCAAACCCTTCTGGTACATTCTCAATAACTTGCAGTACTCCTTGACCTAATGCTTGCTTTGTCCGATCTAATACGGCATCTAATCCGTAGAAATAAGGACGCATACGGCGGTTTGTGAGGGAGATCCCCACAACTCCTGCTGAATTCAAAAAATCTTGAATAACCTCCCGACTCATATTTTCTCACGCTGCTTCTATGATCGACATACCGTTCACCCTAGACCAATTACGCATTCTCAAGGCGATCGCTGCTGAGGGTAGCTTCAAACGCGCCGCCGATAGTCTCTATGTGTCTCAACCCGCCGTTAGTTTGCAAGTCCAACACCTAGAGAGACAGCTAGATGTGCCTTTGTTTGATCGCGGTGGACGAAGAGCACAGTTGACGGAGGCAGGACAGTTATTACTTTCCTATGGCGATCGCATTTTAAGTCTTTGCCAAGAAACCTGTCGCGCCATTGATGATTTACAAAATTTAAATGGTGGGACTCTAATTATAGGTGCTAGTCAAACGACAGGAACCTACTTAATGCCACAAATGATCGGCTTATTTCGCAAGAAATATCCAGAAGTCTCGGTTCAACTCCATGTTCATTCTACAAGGCGAACTGCATGGAGTGTTGCTAATGGACAAGTGGACTTGGCGATTATTGGGGGAGAAATTCCTGCGGATTTAGTGGACTCTTTAGAGATTACACCCTATGCCGAAGATGAACTAGCGCTAATTCTACCAACTTCTCATCCGCTAGCTCAGGTAGGGGCTTTACCGATAGAGGAGCTGTATAAATTGCAATTTATTACTCTTGACTCACAATCAACGATTCGTAAGGCAATCGATCGCGTGCTGCTCGATAGTGGTGTTGACCCACGTCAGTTAGCGATCGCAATGGAATTAAATTCGATTGAGGCGATCAAAAATGCGGTACAGGCGGGTTTGGGGGCAGCATTTTTGTCGATAACTGCGATCGAAAAAGAGTTGCAAATGGGGGCTTTGCAGCAAGTCCGTATTGACGGAGTGGTGATCAAGCGGATGTTATTGCAAATTCGTAATCCTAATCGTTATCGGTCTAAGGCAACTGAGGCTTTTTGTAACGAAGTTTTGCCAGTATTTCGAGATAAAACCTAATAAATAAAGGGACGCAAAGCGTCCCTTTATTTATTAGTCGCAGAGCAGTATCAGCCTTATTGCGATCGCGATACAATAAAAATCCCGATCCAAATTTTTACTTTTTACTTTT
>JANNDZ010000696.1:0-10779 GCA_031378395.1 Pseudanabaena sp. OTE_75_metabat_487_sub | reverse complement strand
CGGGCGAAGCCCGCCGAAACAGTTTTGGGTTTTATTTAATTTTTGTTCCTAAGCCGCTCTAGTATTATTGAGGCGTTTGACTGAGGCTTGCTTGTCCAGGGACAAGCTTGTCAATGACTGTTTGGGTAGGTAATGGTGCATCAAAGCTGCGTAATAATGAACTTGTTTTGGAAATTTCTTTCCACTCATTTAGATCCATCCGTCGCACAACAGGGAGAGTTTTAGAATTGGGCTTAACAATTATTTCTTCGCCTGTCAACAAAATAATTTCTTTTGACTGATTGGCTAACTTAACAACCACCGTTCCTTCCCAAGAGAAAAATCTAATACCTTGATTGATGTCTTTAGGGATTTCGACAAAGGCTGTTGTCCCACGAATTGCGGCTGTGGCATAGGCTGTAGATATTTCAGTTGGAACTTTCAAGCCTGGTTTTACCCAAGTGATCATCTTGCCCTCTGTAAGATTAAGCTGATTGTTGGGCTTAATCTGTACAGTTGAATCGCCTCCAATCCGAAATCCTATCCCATTATCGAATTCAATTTGAGTTTTTCCTTTTCCTTTCGTGCGGACAGTATCCGCTACATGCAACCCCATCCCAACTTTAGCATCGGTTTCTTTTGTGTCTTTCTTTGATGTTACTGACACAGGCTTTTCTTCAACCAGTGATACTTTCGCGATCGCTTTTTCCTGAACTACTGTAGGTTGAGGTGAAGCAGTAGTTACTGGAGCAATAGGTGCAGAATTCGGTTGAGATTCGCAACTCAATAGCGCGATCGCTACAGCAGTAAACAACAAAGAATATCTCATCACAACATCTCATCTAAAATTTAGAATTTATTCTAGGTAGATGTTTGCACAGCCACAAAAACTAGGCAAGTGCTTTTATGCTTAAAGTTAAAATCTTTACTTTGCAAGCACTTGATTAATTCTCAAACACAACTCTCTATTTCGATTTTGCCTGAGCCATTGCAAAACGAGCAATTTTCTTCGCGTTGAATTTCGCCAGAGCAATCACGAATTGATATGTAGCCCTTACCTTCACAGTGATGACAAGATTTAGTTGTTTGACTAGGAGATAAAAGGCGATCGCTTTCTGTATTTATTTGCATAGTTATTTGCGCAATTTTTGGCATGTTTTAGAAATTCAAGCTAAAAAGGCTCTCTGCAATATTGATATTGCTCTGGTACAGGCCGAATAATTATCTTTGCTCCTAATTTACTTGGGGCGCAAGGATTATGGTTTGGCTCACAGCTAGCCAACCAATACACATTATAAATCTCTAGCCCTTCATTTCCATCTTTTACCCAAGCTTGCAATATTACGCCCCCAAGGTACTCATCAGAAAAATGCGATCGCAATATTGAGCAAGCTTCAGGATCATTGATGGTTATAGATTGGTCATCCTCCCAATTATAAAGTCTCGCTCCATCAGCATCTAGCCATAACAACCCCGAAAGTAAAAATACGTCGTTAGTCTTTACATTTAGATTTTTACGATTAATAAAGTTGCTTACCGATAATACTATTGCCACGGCTTTTTACATTTGAGGTCAATTGTCATAATTAGAATTGCGGCTATTCGATATATACGCAATTATTAAGTACAGAAGCCCCAATAACCCAGCACCAAAAATTAATCCTTGAGACAATGGTGAGTTAAAGGTATATAGCGGGTGATTTTCTAGCCTCTTGTGTAATCCAGCATGAACAATCAAGAATATCGCAAATACAATTCTTGCCCATTCTCTAACCCTAGTGTTTTCGTTAAAGCCTAACCAGAAGATGATTGCGAAGAATGGAACATGGATAGCAACAAAAGAAGTTGCAGCTATTTGCTCTGGCAAACTGTTCAATATATAAAGCAAATGCCACTCAGATTGGGTTACAGCATCTAGCTCATGAGTGGAGAGTGTCGCTAAACCTAAATTAAACAGCAGATTTTTCATACATCATTTAGGAATTACTTGAATTAGTCCAGTTTGGAAGGCTGCATCATAAGTGATCACAGGTAAGTTTTCGATTTCAGCCTGAGCCATGATCATCCGATCAAATGGATCTCGGTGGGCAATAGGTAGAGTTCCAGCTCTAAGCGCGTGATTTGTAGCGATCGCTAGTTCGATAAATTTTGCTTGACGTAATATCTGTGAATATTGCTCAACAATCTGCTTTGCTTCAGGTAGTTTGCCAATGCGGAATTTGGTCGCAATTTCCCAAGCTGATGCGCTGCTAACGATAATCATATTGTCTGGATTGCTGATAATTTCTCTACAATCGTTATTTAGTTTTGGGTCGTTAAAGATCCACCACAGTAAAATATGGGTATCAATTAGATAACTCATTCCCATGCTTGAAGTTCCTCTTCTGGCAATGGCTCAAAAAAAGCGTCACCAAGTTTTCCTATTAATAAACCAGGGATACGAGGTTGCAAAGGTTCTTTTCCTAAGCCAAGTCGAAAGTAATGAATTAGGTCATAAATTTCGGCAAGTTTATCTTCTGGTATATCTTGCAGTTCTTGGACAATCTTCTGAATCAGCATAAATCAGCTCCTAATTCTGTTTTAATCACCTTTATCTTCAAGAGATAAAACTTCGCCGAGGAAAAGATACACTTCAAGAAAAAGTGCTTTAGCTTCATCAATGGAAACATCAGAATGTACGCCACTGGATACCCTGCCATATAAATTACTAAGGGTTTGTCGTAACTTTTGCTTGCGAGATTTACTATCTGTCTTTACATGAATATAAGCGTTTATTCTATTTTGATGTTTTGCAGCGTCCAATTTAAGAGTATTATCATCTATCTCAATTACTTCTTCGCTAGGTGGGCTAATTGCATCAGCAAAAGAGTCGATTATCCGTCTGCAAGTTGTTAAAGCATGGCTGACTGCTTCACTTTCACCATTGGAAAGCCTCTCAAAAATTGATGGTATCTTCTCAAGAACATCATTGCATTTACCCACTAATAGTGAATCAATTGATGATTTATAGGTTTCAAATATATTTTCAGAATATCCACTAAAAATCTTTTCATAATAAATACTAGAAACGAAATCATGGATTTTAGAGATTACGCGACTACGAATAAGGCTTATTCTTGTAACATCATTACCTATTATTTTAGCTTCTTTTATAATATTTCTATTAACATGAGATGCTAATTCTCCGCTAACACTGTCTACCTTGATAGTCGCAAGTTGAAGCTTTAAAACTTCTATAGAAGTTTCCTGCTCTGCAAGCGAACCCCAGAATGCTATATTTTCATTCTTATCTATCCAGCGACCAGTTAGAGTCATATATTTGATTGATAAGGAATCACAAGAATTATATCCAGCCATTTCATATCTGAGCCACTGTCTAATTTCATCTGAACCAGAAAGTCGTGCAAGACGAGTAGCTTTTAATAAAATTGCTTCAGAATTAATTCTACTTAACTCAATATCATCAAGAAGTTCTTTGCAAAGCTCAATGATATGTGTTGACTTATTTTCATGTGTCATTAAATTTATTCCAATTTATTCCAAATCAACTAAACTCAATCTTGAGGTTTGTTCTTTCTTGCCTAGAGAAACTTCTAGCTTTTTCAAAAGCTCGACTGTGACCTCAGCAAAGGCTTTTGCACCACCAGAATTGGGATTAGCTAAGGAAGCAGGGATGAAATTATCTACAGCTTTAGCAATATTTACATCATTGGGAATCTTCGTTTTAAAAATCTTGGCACTGCTAAAATCCGCAGCTACTCGATCCATTACTTTTTGGTAATATCTGCTTAGGGTAAAGCCTGCGGACATACTAAATACAATCCCTAATAGTTGGATATTGATTGAGTTATCTTCTCGATAGACTTCACGCAATCTCTCAATCCGTCTTTCTAATAGCTGAATACCTACTACCGATAGAGGTTCAGGTCTTGCTGGCATCAGGTAATAATCGCTTGCCACAATACTACTGCGAGTGATCAAGTTATATCCAGGGGCGCAATCGAGAATGATGAAGTCATAGGTTTTGAGCGCTGGAGCAAGAATACCTTTAATTAAGGTTTGCTCGAACTTGCTCCAAGTCTGCTGAAAGGTTTGTTTCTCGTCGTATAGCAGCGATCGGTTATAGAGCATTTCGGAGACTAGAAATTCATCGTATAGATCGATATCACCAACTAGTAGATCTAACCCCTGTACTTTGCAAACATGGGGAATTACCAGATCTTTGATTTGGTATACTTTTTCTTCTGGATCGTTAACCTGAACTCCATAACGCGCGATCGCTTGACTGACCAGATTGCGCAATGTGCGGTTTTCTTTACGGCACTTAGCAAACTCGGCTGGAGAGATCATGCTGAGCGTGGCGCTAATTTGGGTATCTAAATCTACAACTAAAACCTTTTTGCGATGGATTTTAGCCAAGCAGGTGGCAATATTTACAGTTAAGGTAGTTTTACCGACTCCACCTTTCATATTTACTGTTGCTATTACTTTTCCCATTATTTCAATACCCGCAAAATACAGTTTTAAGACGATGACTTGTGAGCCAGTGATCCTAAATCATTTTTAGTGAGTTAACAATACACCATTGGACTGCTAAGTCATCGGTAAAAAATCACTACATTTAGCTTTATGCAAAGATTCTTCTCTAAGTTGCTTTCTAGTTTAAATTTGGGTTAACAACATGACCTCTAGTGGGATCAGGAATAAATAAACCAAGACGTAGCGATCGCAATAATACTTCCCAGACCTCCCGCATTTGTTCTTCGCCCTCTGTCCAGTAGTCAAATGTAAATAGGACTTGGACATTGCCGCCGATGCCAATCAGGATGCGGGAAGTTGCTTCTCTCTTCTCAGTAGCATCGATATATCGTAAATCTGCCCAGACTAGTTTCATACCATCTCGATTAGCACTAGTAATTTTGCTTTTGGCAAGAATTTCGCGATCGTCATCATCGAGGACTTGTTGCAGAGCTTTTTTGAGTGGGAAGGTATTCCAATCGTGGGGAGGCAAACGATTAAAGGACATTTCTAATGCGCCTGTATCGTCGGTTGGCTCCAAATCATGAAAGCTTACGGACTTTTCTTTAAACTTAACGATCCAATCTTTAGGGAAGTCAAACCGCACCGCACCGCGATCGGCAACAAATATCTTGTATCCTTCTTCCGACTCCCAGCCATGATCGCTGCGTAGAGTTAGGTCTTTTTTTCTCATGATTTTAAATAGGGTGCTAGTACTACAAATTATTTTATTAGGTTGGGCAATGCCCACTCTACTGGGTTGATAAAGCTGGTAAAACAAAGGCGATCGCAATGCCACTGATGACTAGTATTTCAAAAATAAGTAGAATTTTACTAGAAGGCTTAATTTTGAAACCTTTAAACCAAGAATTTGGCATGTCTTCAGGGCGAATTTTCCAGTTATAGATAGATAACAATAGTGGAAATCCACCTACTTTAGCGCTCATCAATAGATGCATTGCGATCGCTACAATCATTAATACCCATGCAATCAGGTGTCCGATATACCAAGCATGATTTAATTCTTCGCTAGGTAACCATTCTTCCTTCATCATCCGTCCTGTAATTACAGCAAAGGTAGCGGATAGAAGCATGATCGTATTTGTAAGCCGCTGTAAGGATATCCAGCCAATAGATGTTTCAAACTCCTTAAGATGTTTCAGGGATTGGGACTGAACTAATCGCCGTGAGCCTATATGAAAGCAATATAAGGCGAAAAGCGGTAAGAGAACCAAAAATGTTAAAGCGATCGTGCCGTGAATACCCTGAGTATTGGGAACTATTGGCAAATTAAGAGTACCAAAGCGCTTGTCAAAACGGTCGTAGACCATAAAACCTGTTATCAATGCAGCAAAGACAAGTAAGGCGATCGCATTATGCAACAACCGTAAGAGAACTGGCTGGTAAGGAGAAATTGGAGATTTCATCTTTTTTCTATACTTGTCGAACTAAAGCTAATATAGGATTAAAATCGATTTAGGGGTAATTAAATGCTGAAGTTTGCGATGTATTTCGCTATGTTTGTCGGTGCGATCGTGATCGCTGCATGGGTATCTCGCGAGGCTAATGCCTTCTTTAATAGTCTTCTCTATTATGTTCGTTATAATTGGCTACCCTTTTTGGCAGGTGTAGTTTTAATCGCAGTCGCGTACAAAGTCTTTAGCAGCAAATCCTAAACATGTATGAATAAAAAACTAGTTAGTAAGATTCTAGCGATTGGTTTTGCATATCTAATTTTCTATATCATGATGCAACTAGTAAGCAATCCTACTGGTAGTGGCTCCTCTATAGCTCAAGCACTGAAGTGGTTGAGCTTCGGTACTGGAGAAAGGTATGGAATACTGACACTGATTTGCATTGCGTTTACAGCCGATTCATGCATAAAAAGAGTCCTTTAAAAATCTTGCCCTCTATTGCTACTCCAAATTTTGCGGAGCGAATTCTTACGGCTTGCGATCGCTACACATTGGCAGGGCAGCGCGATTACGCAATTTTGCGACTATTAATCGAGAATTCGCTAAAGCGGCAGCAAGTTACAGCAATTAGTATTTGCGATTTTGACTTTAAGTCGCGATCGCTAATGATTCAACAGCCCTATAAACGTCTAGATCAGCAAAATCAGCCAGAAATTATTAGTCTCAGCTTGGACACAGCCACCGCATTACAAGACTGGCTTAATTTGATTCATATCAGCAATGAGAATGGGGCAGAAGATTCTCAAGCACCATTATTTATATCGCTAGATCGCGCTAATTATGGACATAGGCTGACGGGAACAGCTATCTATGGAATTGTCAAACGCGCAGCAGTTAATGCAGGTATTAACGGTGCGATCGCTCCCGAACAGTTGCGATTTAGCCAAGAAAAACATGCATTATCTCAAGATTATGAGACGCAAAATAGGACTCTAATTGAGACCAGTGATTCTCGATTGAGACCCGCCGATGTATCTAAACTAGAACATAAGAATCAAAACGAGACTCAAATAGAGATTAATAAGTCTCAAATAAGAGTAGATAATCAATTAACAAATTCCAGCAACATTCCCTACGCACTTGCAGAATTTAGCCCCGATATATTAACGGCTCTCCTTTCTGACAAACGGAGTCTCAATACTAGACGTGCTTACGAAAAAGACTTGCGATATTTTTTCCTTGCAGCCTATGGGCAGAAGCCAACTGAGACTGTAATTGCTCAATTTCTGCAATTAAATAGATTTGAGGCGATTGCGATCGCTTTGCGATACAAATCAGACCTAATTGCTAGAGGTCTAAAGGAATCCACAATCAATCGGCGGTTATCGGCGCTTAAGTCCTTAGTAAACTTTGCTGCCAAATTAGGAAAATGCAATTGGAATCTTGATGATGTCCAAACTGAGACAGTGCAAACCTATCGTGATACGACTGGGATTAAGCCAGAAGGTATTCGCACCATGTTACTGAGCGTTAACCGTGACACAACCAAAGGAAAACGTGATTTCGCAATTTTGAGACTGCTTTGGGACAATGCTCTACGCCGCAATGAAGTTGTTAGCGCCAATATCGGTGATTTTGATTATGAAGGGCGATCGCTACAAATTTTAGGTAAGGGACGTGGCTCTCAAAAGAGTCTTATTAGTCTTAATACTGGAACAGCTAGCGCAATTCAAGACTGGCTATCTTGTTTTGAGACAAAGAATTTAAATCAGCCATTATTCCACTCCCTAGATCTTGCTAATCGCGGACATAGACTGACTGGGACTGCTATTTACCAAATTGTTAGTCAGATTGCTCGATCATCTGGAATTTCTAAACATATGTCCCCGCATCGGATTCGCCACTCTGCGATTACCGCTGCCCTAGATGCAACCAATGGCAATGTGCGTAAAGTTCAGAAACTATCGCGTCATAAAAAGCTCGACACGCTTATGCTCTATGACGACAACCGCACTAATATGCAAGGTGAAGTATCAAGCTTGCTCGGAGATTTGATTTAGGTACTTACACAAAATATCTGATCCCCAAAATATAACGGGGGACTAAGCCCGCCGTTATATTTTGGGGTTTCATATCGTTTTTTCCTTGGAGTTCCCTTATAGCAATTGCCGAGTAAACGAACCACAAGAAAATTTTTGAAAGTGTTGCTTTGCAACACTATCAAAAATTTTCTTGGTTTGGGTTTGAGCGCGAAGCGCTGTAAGATTATGCTGCTTTTGTCGAGACTAGCTTACAAATTGGTTGCTTTAAGACCATTAGCAACAAACCGCAAACTAGCATTACTCCTCCAGCAAGAGCGTAGGTCGTGCTTAAACCAACGGTCTGACTTACGGGTTGGGTTACCAATGGCGAAAGAAATTGTCCTAGAAAAAAGAACGTGGTTGAGCCTCCTAACGCCCGTCCTCTAGCTGCCTCAGACACTTCTGTAGCAATCCATAGATTCAAATTGGGCATCAGTAATCCTACTCCCATCCCCGCGATCGCCAATCCTACAAACACCAACGCATAGATATGAAACAATCCGATGATGCTATAGCCTGAGCCTATTAACCCAAAGGCAAGCACCAGAATACTAAAAAAGCCCAAATGTTGTTTAACTTTGCCGTAGAAAAACGAGGCGGCGGCACTAAATAGGGTGGTAAGAGCCAGAGCTAGTCCACTCTGACTCGCATTGGCATTCGCTAACTCCTTCAGATAAAAGGGTAACTGTACTGGAATTAGATAAAAAATGATTTGATTCAGTATTGCTACACCGTAAATAAAAGCTAGTAGTTTGACGGGAAAAGTGGGAAGAGAACTAGAGATTGGGATTTTGGCGCGTTGTGGTTCTGGAATTGCCCAAATAACCAAAGGCAATAATAGCCAAGCAAACAAGTAAATCAAAAACGGAAACCGCCAGTTCTGGTCAGCAAGAAACCCACCGAGGGAGAGAAACAGCACTCCTCCCAACCCCATAAAGCCCGTTTGCAAACCAAGAAACCCAGCACGGGATGCTCCATCGTAGTAATCAGTAATTAAGGTAATCGCTGTGACCATAATGCCTGCCACTGCAAGTCCCAAAAAGGCTCGACCAATCAAGATGTATAGCAAAGAGTCAAACACATAGCCCGATGCTCCCGCAAACCCGTACAACAATACTGATGCAAGTAAAAGCGGCTTGCGTCCAAAGCGATCAACCACTACTCCAGCGATTAGTGAACCAAATACAATAAATAGGGCAGGTAAAGTAAGAACTAATTTCACCCAAAGAGTGGCATTGTCAACATCTTTGAAATACTCCTGCATCGCTGGAAGAGAAGGGGCGATCGTTGCTCCTGCCATTACGGTCAGCGTGCTTACGAGTAAGAGAGTTGCTTTTGTTTGTCTTGAGTTGGCGTTTGTATGCTGCTCATTCACTTAGTTATTTATCTAATTAGTAAGTGTTTACTCAACCCACGTTATGCAGACCATGATTGATTTGATCAGCAAGATAAGCAAATCGGTTGACTTAAATACAAAACGTATAGCTTCAAAATATTGTATTCACGCTATCTGTATCAACTCCCAAAAACAAAGTAATATTACATACGGTCTTCGTCTAGAGATATATAAATATGATGCGAATACTGGCCTTGGTTCCAGGTGGAACTGGCGATCAGTTACTGTTTTTCCCGACACTGGATACTCTCAGACAGCAGTATCCTAAGGCCGAGATTGATGTGGTAGTCGAACCACGAGCAATGGCAGCTTATCGCGTTTGCCAATCTGTGAACCGAGTCCTCAAGTTTGATTTCAACGATCGCAACTCGTTGGCAGATTTTGGCAACTTACTCGGAACCATTCGCGATCGTGAATATGATGCAGCGATCGTTACACAGCCTATTTTTTCGATTAATATCTTGTTGTGGTTAAGCGGTATTCCCAAGCGAATATCCTTTGCAGGACAAGGTGACTTTTTGCTGACAGATGTTATTAGCGCTGATCCTCAAGAATATGCAGCAGTCCAAAAACATAACTTGCTGATGGCGATCAATATCCAGAAGTTATGTCCACCAATTAAGGTTACGCTCCCAAAAAATGATTTGGATTGGGCTACGAGCGAGCAGAAGCGTCTTGGCATTCAGAAAAGTGGTTTTATCCTGCTAAATTGTGGCGCTTATGCTAATTACCCTGCGGAGAGTTGGGCAACAATTGCGATCAGTATTCAAGCAAAACTCCCTGATTTACCAATTGTGGCGATCGATAGCGTCAATAATGCTGATTTGTTGAAGCAATTAACAGCCAAAGTACCAAATCTCATAATTACTAGTCCAACTGACATCGGCAAGCTGACCGCATTTATTGCCTCAGCAAATCTATTTATTTGTGCTGAAGGTGACGCAATGCAATTGGGTGTTGCAGTTGGTACGGCAATAGTGGCGATTTTAGGCGCTAATACTCCTGCTGGATATTTGCTCCCGCTTGCCGAAAAACGCATCAAATATGTGCAAGCGATCGCAGGTCAATCGCTTAAAGCGATCGACCCGCAGACAGTCCTAACTAAAATCTGGGAAGGATAGATGTTTTTGGAATTTTCGTAGACACTGAAAACTCCAAAATGGGTTTTATACAGAAAAGGCTCGCAAAGCGAGCCTTTTCTGTATTGACGCTTAGTATTTTCCCAACGAGAGCCATCAAACTTATTTGCCCCAAATCAAGACCGAAAAAGTTTGATCTAGTCATGACAATTCGCAACATATAGTGGTATATCTCAACTATGACAAATTGGTCAGCAAAGAGATGATCAAAATAGTGGCTCTAAAGGTAATGGGTTTAACAACATGAAACC
>JANNDZ010000325.1:0-6012 GCA_031378395.1 Pseudanabaena sp. OTE_75_metabat_487_sub | reverse complement strand
GCGCGGCGAAGCCGCGCCACAAAAAATTGGTTCTTTATTTTATTCCAAAATGATTGCCTATCGCCTTATCCTTCTGAATTTTGGTAGCCCCGTGCTGTCAACCATGTATTCAGAGCCTCTTCATCAGTTTGCGTATCGTCTTCAATTACGGTAGTCAATCTAGATTTGTTTTCTGCGTCAGCTTTCTGCTCAATTATCTTGACTTGAGGAGGTTGAGGATAAAGCTCTACACCAAGCAATTGATAAATTTGCCGTTTTTGTACTGTCGTCAAAGCCTGAATCACAGTCAACAGTGTCTCAAAGGATACTTGAGTTGCGATCGGGATTAGCGCAGATTCATCAAATTGCTGAGGCGGTTGAGATTGCTGAGTCTGCCCTGAAATGATTGGTAGTTTTTTGCCTTGCATAATTACCTCTTAGTGAGCCTAATTATTTAGATTATAGCTATACTCATTTGGGGCATGGATATAACAAATCTCTATTATGCTTAACACTTTGTAATGAATTTGTAATAGCATAGGGCTTAACTCTACACAATAACCAATAACCCCTATGTTGGAACCTTCTCTAGCCTTGACAACCCAAGACTCGACCTTTGCAGAAACTACCGAAACACTATCATTGAAGGTTCCAGCTTTTTCCTTAGCGAAAACAAATCAAGACTATATTGGCGAGACTCTTAGCGATGATGACTTTGCGCCAACCGATAGTTTTGTTAGTCGTCACATTGGCACAAGTTCTTTAGAAATTCAGCAAATGCTTACAGCGATTGGCTGTGATTCTATCGATGAGATGATTGCCAAGACTGTGCCCGATTCCATCAGAATTAAGCAACCATTGCAGCTAGGTGAGGCAAGAGGAGAATATGAGCTTTTGCAAGAACTGAAGGCGATCGCATCGAAAAACCAAGTTTGGCGCTCCTATATTGGCACTGGCTATTACAACTGCATCACGCCGCCAATTATTCAGCGTAATATTTTGGAAAACCCTGGTTGGTATACACAGTACACCCCTTACCAAGCCGAGATTGCCCAAGGACGTTTGGAAGCTCTGCTTAATTTCCAAACTATGATTATCGATTTAACGGGTTTAGAAATTGCCAATGCTTCTCTCTTAGATGAAGGAACTGCCGCAGCCGAGGCGATGACAATGGCAGCAGGACTAGCTAAGAACAAGGGTAGTAAATTCTTTGTTTCCGTCGATTGTCATCCACAGACGATCGCAGTTGTTAAGACCCGTGCGATTCCCTTAGGAATTGAAGTCGTGCTGGCTAAACACGAACAGTTTGAATTTGACAAAGAATACTTTGGGGCTTTGTTGCAATATCCTGCTAGCGATGGTGCGATCTATGACTACAGTGAATGTATTGCTCAAGTTCACATGCATGGCGGCTTGGCGATCGTGGCAGCGGATTTACTCGCCCTAACCTTGATTAAGGCTCCTGCCGAGTTTGGTGCAGATATTGCGATCGGCAGTGCTCAAAGATTTGGAGTTCCCTTTGGCTATGGCGGCCCCCATGCCGCTTACATGGCAACCAAGGAGGCTTACAAACGTCAAATGCCAGGGCGGATGATTGGAGTTTCTAAAGATGTACATGGTCGTCCTGCTCTACGTCTTGCCCTACAAACTCGCGAGCAGCATATCCGCCGCGACAAGGCAACCAGTAACATTTGCACTGCTCAAGTATTGCTAGCGATCATGGCAAGTATGTACGCTGTTTATCACGGTGCAGAAGGCTTACAGCGAATTGCTAAGCGTGTCAATCTATTAACCGCAACCCTTGCTCAATCCCTTGGGAAGTTAGGTCATACTGTTTCCGATCAAGCCTTTTTCGATACGATTCGGGTTGAGCTAAACGGCATCACTAGCGATGCAATTAGAACTAGAGCCGCTGCTAAACAGATTAATTTGCGTTACTTTGCCGATGGTGCGATCGCAATTAGCCTCGATGAAACCGTTTCTAAGCAAGATTTACTAGATCTAATTACTATATTTTCTGAAGATCAAGTAGGAATTACGAATTACGAATTACGAATTACGAATTCTCAATTCGTAATTCCCAATTCTCTAATTCGTAATTCTCCCTACCTCACCCATCCCACATTCAATTCCTATCATTCCGAATCAGAACTCCTACGTTATATCTATCGCCTGCAATCTAAGGATTTATCATTGACGACCTCTATGATTCCTTTGGGTTCTTGCACGATGAAGTTGAACGCAACTTCAGAAATGCTTCCCGTCACATGGTCAGAATTTGGCAATATTCATCCATTTGCTCCATTAGAGCAAACCCAAGGCTATCAAGTTCTATTTGAACAGCTAGAAAATTGGCTAGCTGAAATCACAGGCTTTACAGGTGTATCTCTCCAGCCCAACGCAGGATCGCAGGGAGAATATGCAGGTTTGTTAACAATTCGTGAATATCACCAACATCGTGGTCAAACTAATCGTCATATTTGCCTGATTCCGACTTCGGCACATGGCACAAATCCTGCTAGTGCAGTCATGGCTGGCATGAAAGTCGTCACGGTGAACTGTGATAATGAAGGAAATATTGATATTGACGACTTAAAATCTAAAGCCGAAAAGTATCAGCATGAACTTGCCGCGCTGATGGTCACCTATCCTTCTACTCATGGGGTGTTTGAAGAGGCAATTAAGGATATTTGCGATCTTATTCACTATTACGGTGGACAGGTGTATATGGATGGTGCAAACATGAATGCTCAAGTTGGTATCTGTCGCCCAGGGGACATTGGTGCAGATGTATGCCATCTAAACTTGCACAAGACTTTCTGTATACCTCATGGTGGTGGTGGACCTGGAATGGGACCAATTTGTGTTGCACCCCAGCTAGTTCCATTTCTGCCAAAACATCCTTTTAATGGAGAGCCTGAGCAAACCACAATTTCGGCAGCTCCTTGGGGTAGCGCTAGTATTCTCACAATTTCATGGGTGTATATTGCGCTGATGGGAGCGAAGGGTTTAAAACTGGCTACCGAAGTCGCGATCTTGAATGCTAACTATATGGCTCAACGCCTTGCGCCGCACTATCCAATTCTCTACACGGGCAAAAATGGCTTGGTTGCCCATGAATGTATTATTGATTTACATGACTGCAAAGCGATCGCAGAGATCGAGGTCGATGATGTCGCTAAGCGGCTTATGGATTATGGATTCCATGCTCCCACAATGTCTTGGCCAGTCGCAGGAACAATGATGATCGAGCCAACGGAAAGCGAATCGAAAGCGGAACTCGATCGCTTCTGTGATGCGATGATTTCTATCAAGGAAGAAGTCAATGCGATCGCATCTGGAGCTATGGATAAGCTCGATAATCCGCTAAAAAATGCTCCTCACACTGCCGAAACTCTGCTTGCTGATTTATGGAACCACCCCTATACACGCAATCAAGCTGCTTACCCTGCACCTTGGCTCAAGGAACATAAGTTCTGGACAAGTGTTGGACGCATTGATAATGCTTTTGGCGATCGAAATTTTGTCTGTTCTTGTTTACCGATAGAAGCTTACGAATAACCTAAACCAAAAAAATAATTGCGGCGCTTTGCACCGCAGTTATTTTTGGTTTAGGCTTGATCATCAAATCTAGTCCGAAAATTCCCATACTTAATCCAATATTGCTTCAATTGGTGGTGAGGAGTATGCAAACTAGCTTTGGAGCGATAGAGAATTACTTGGCGATGATCGCCCATCCAAATTTTATCGACTGGATCGACAGATATTACAGTCCCACCCAGAGCAGCTACAGATTCTCCAAACCGCTCAACGGCACTGTAGTCAACACTTTCAAACACAAAAAAGTTACCCGAACAAATTAAATGTCGGCTGCGAATCCAGCATTGCATTTTCTTTTGTGCTTCTGGTGGCAGCATTTTAGCTTCATTCGACTCTAATTGGATTTCAGGAAGTTTGTAAAACAGTTGGGACTTCATTGGCAAAGCTCTCCCTTTTTTCAAATCTTAATGGACCAGTGGTTGAACCCCAAACTTGTTTGTGGGTATTAACATCTAAGCCTTTATCTAGACTTAACCAAGTTGTCTCAGTAACTTCAACATAGCTATCGAGATAGGTTTGACAGCCATTTTTCTCGATAAAGCAGCTGTTACCCTCAACTCCGCCGAGAAAGCGATCGCCATCTCGTCTAAATACCATTGAGCAATTATGGCGACGCTCAATTGCATCAGTTGAGATAGTTTTGAGAATATCTAAATTGCGCCCTGAGCCAGCATAAAACATGGCATTTTTTAGGCTGAAGTTTTCGATATAGATATGATCATCGCGCTCGACTAGGCGATGTACACCCTGCCGATATGGAGTCCAAAGGTCATAGTCATAGACCTGTTCAGAATAAAGCCCTATACCTGAGAAAAAATCAAAGGGCAAAGGACGAAAAAACACATGAATATGTGCGTAATCCTTAGGGCTGGCCGACGCTTGCTGATAATTGCTAAAATCTCCTGCCATCCACTGTGCGAGAGTGAGCAAGTTATTTGAGATCACTTCAGACTTATCCATCAGATTTAGAGACCATTTAAGAATTGTTTTCTAAGATTACAAGTTCTAAGAGATCCCCCTCAATCCCCCTTGTAAAGGGGGAGGAAGATAATTAATTCTCCCCCCTTTACAAGGGTGGGGGGAGCTAAACCAACTCGTAAACAGGTTCTTAACTTTTAGATGTTTGACGAATTTCTGAAGAGAAGGAAGCAGTAATCACACCAGTTCCTGTATCAGTTTTAATCAATGAGACTCGACAACGCAGATTTGGATTAACAAACCAGATTTTCTCCTCAGCTGAGGCGCGATCATAGGATGTAATCAGCACAAATGTGCCATCATCGGTGAAACTATATTCACCAATAGCAGGCATTTCTTCAGCATATCCACGTTCGCGGATAAGTTTGCCGCAATTTGGGCGATCGCGATCAGGAATCGGGATCAAAACACAATTGCCTTTAACCGCTTCGCTATCTTCCCAATCAGATTGCCCTTCCCAAGCCATCCGAAAAGGTGATACTGCTGTCTGAGGATCGACATCATTAGCTTTGCAAAGCTCGATCACTTCTGGCGCATCAATTGAGAGAGAAGTAATATCAATCTCAGATTGGACGGCTTCAAAATGTCCGAAGGCTAGATGATGAGCACTGCGTTGCGATCGCCAATGTCCGATCGAACCTTCTACAAATTCCTTAATATTCATTAACTTTTTGGCTGTTTTGGCGATCTGGGTGATTTGGCATCACTTTTGGATTTATTAAAACCATTTCCTGATTTACTCGAATTTCTGGGCGCTTTTGCCTTTGCCAATGGTGCGATTGGTTCTGGAGATTCGGTTTGGGGAAGAGTTGGCAAAATTTCTTCAGGTATAGTATTGAGACTTGTCTCTGGAATAATTGCTCTGATTGTTTCGACAACAATTTCTGGCTTAGGTTCTAAAACTTGCTCTGACACTGTAATTGTTTCAGCGATCGCGATTGGTTCTTGAACTTGAGAGTTGCTATCTTGTTTACTAATTTCTTGACTGGCTTTAGTCGTGGCTTTTGTCTTTTTGGAACTAGTTGTTGATTCAGAGACAACTTTTTGCTTTTTGGGCGTAACTACCTGTGGTGCTTCTGAGACATTTTCTGAATTAGAGTCAGAAACTTCCTTAGCATTAATCTCTGAGATGGTCGAAAGAATAGATTCAGGAAAGGCTCCTGACGTTATTTCATCAACCTCAACAACTTCACTTTTTAAAGTCTCAGAAATTGGTTGTTCAACAGATTTTTTAGATGATTTTTTAGGTGAGATCTCATGATGAACCTCAAGAATAGGTTCATTGATTTGCACAGTAGAAGCATTTTCAAGATTGACCTTTAAAACTTCAGGCTGAGGATGAATAGATACATTAACAACCTTGCTACCAAGTCTCTGAATTGTTTTTAGCTTTTTAGAAAGCGACCCATACGGAACAATCACTTTATGTGTTGCAGTACCTTGGAGTCTTTCTGT
>JANNDZ010000323.1:0-3077 GCA_031378395.1 Pseudanabaena sp. OTE_75_metabat_487_sub | reverse complement strand
CCAGAAAGAGAAAGGAGCGCTTTGTGCCCCTTTCTCTTTCTGGGTTTTACAGCAAATACCGATCAAACGAGCCACAAGAAAGATTTTGAAAGCGTTGCTTCGGAACGCTTTCAAAATCTTTCTTGGTTTGGGTTTGAGCGCAAAGCGCTGTAGTTCTACGACTATAGTCGCTGTAAAGCTGAGAAGTTTTTGATTATGCTAGTAAATATGCGGTGCAAATTCCTTTAGACAGTAAACGGAAATAAAAATGCGTAGGTTAGGTTGGTTTGTCGGTTGGATTTTGTTAGGGATGTCTTCTAGCCCTGCAACTTGGGCGTTAGACAAATCAGTCGATCGCCAAGGCATAGATGCCCGCACTTTACAAAAAGCACCCTATAACCTCACTGGCAAAGACGTATTTATCGGGCAAGTTGAGCTAAGTCGTCCTAGTCGTTTTGCTGTAGATAAAGTCTCTAATAAACTTTTACAACTCGATCGCATAATTGTGCAACCCTACGAAGTTTTCTTTCGTGACGGTAAAGCCATCCCGAATCGCAATGTCGATGATCATTCCGCACAAGTTGCCGCTGTGATCATTAGCCAACATAAGATTCGTCGTGGGGTTGCCCCTGAGGCAAAGCTACTATCCTCAGCCTATTCCCAGCGTCGTCAAGATGGACAACCTGAAGCCTGCATCGCTGCTCAGCACGTTGCCCGACAATACAACGGCACTGTTCGCGCTATTAATTTCAGCTTTGGGGAACTCCTCAGTGAAGACCCTCGCCCTAATGCCAAACTCGATGGCGATGCTTTATTAACTCTTTGCGTTGATTGGATCGCGGCAACTTACAACACTATACCAATTGTTGCTGGAAACCAAGGCAAAGGTGGTATTCCCATCCCCACTGATTTATATAACGGTTTTACGGTCGGATTTACCCGTGAGGTCGATGGCATTTACCGTCAACTCGATCGCGGCAACCTAATTGATGAGCCATATCTCGATCGCAATAGTAATGGCAAATATGATCTAGGTGAAGTCTTTAGCGATCTCAATAAAGATGGAAAATGGACATCAGGAGTCGAAAGCCCCATTGATGGTAGGCGATCGATGGCAATACTTGCCCCTGGGAATAACCTTAAACTACCGACATTGCAAGGGAAATTTAAAAATGCTAATGGTTCCAGTTTTGCTACGCCTCATGTTGTCGGGACGATCGCGCTCTTACATGAATATGCTAATCGTCAAATCGCGAGCGGCAACTGGAGCATAGACGCACGTCGTCATGAATTAATGAAAGCAGTGCTAATTAACTCTGCCGATAAGCTCAAAGATCGGGGCGATGGCAAAATTCTCGGCATGTCGAAGACTATTCTGGATGCTTTTGGCAAAACATGGATCGACACCGAAGCCTATCCTAGCCGTGAAATCCCCCTCAGTCGCAGTCTTGGGGCAGGGCAACTTAATGCCAATCGCGCTTTTCAGCAATATCAAGCAGGGCAACAATCTCCCAATAATGGATCAGCTAATATCTCCGCGATCGGCTGGGATACCAATATTGTCGAAGTTGATAAATATCAAGAGTATGTTTTTAGTGATTCTCTAGTTGCTGATAGTTTTATTTCGGCTACCCTAACTTGGGATCGTCAAGTCAAGCTCAACGACAAAAATGGTAACGGATTATTTGATATTGGCGAAGAGTTTAGTGATGAAGGTTTTAATAAAGTTGAGTTGTATTTGATGCGATCGCAAGATACTGATATTTCTCAAAACATCTGGTCATCTGTCAGTCAGATTGACAATTTACAGCATATTTTTATAAAAATTCCTACTACAGGAAAATACAAACTTAGGGTTGTCTTTAAGTCTCCCCAAGCAAATATAGTCAGTCAGCGCTATGGCTTAGCTTGGTGGGCAAAATATCAAGATCGCTAGAAAACATTCAAAAGGGCGATGCAATGCATCGTCATTTTTAGATATGGTGCAGTACCAATTCACAAAAGTGTGACGACTCATTTATAAACTAATAATCAAACCCAGTAATAATCAAGACACAAAATGGCATAGCCATTTTATGTCTTGATTATTACATCACGTTATCAATTAAGCTCAATCAGCTATGCCCCAAACATCTCGTAATTCATCGCAGCCACCTAAAAAATCCAAAAGATCTAGTTTTTGGCAAGAAACTGCTCAAACTGTAGGATTAAGTATTGCTTTAGCATTTGGCGTTCGTGTTGCTGTTGCTCAGGCTTACTATTTACCGCCTTCAGGCTCAATGGAGCCAACTTTGCGAAACTACGATCGCGTCATTGTTGATAAATTGAGCTATCGATTCCAAACACCACAACGCTTTGACATTGTAGTGTTTGAGCCAAATGAAGCAGTAATAAAAGGTTGTGGACTATCAGCCGAAAAGCAAAAAAGTTCGCTGATTAAGCGGGTGATTGGGGTGCCAGGCGATCGCGTGGAGATCAAAGAAGGCGTGACTTACATCAATGGTCAGGTGCTATCAGAACCATATTTAGTTAAAGCCCCTGAATACGATTTGCCTCTAACGACAGTGCCTGCTAATTCCTACTTTGCTCTAGGCGACAATCGCAATAATAGTTGTGATGGACATATTTGGGGCTTTGTGCCAAAAGAAAACATCATCGGTAAAGCGACCCTGCGATATTGGCCGCTAGCCCACTTTGGCAATATTGATCGGAAGGACTAACTTGTTATGGATAAACAGGCTGTAAAAGCACTCACGGATGTAGATATTGATCGCATTGTCGAGATGGCATGGGAAGATCGCACCACCTTTGATACGATTTACGACCAATTTGGCATTTCTGAATCGGAAGTGATTAAAATCATGCGTAAGTCAATGAAACGCTCATCTTTTTTGATGTGGAGAGAAAGGGTAAGCGGTCGCAAGACTAAACATGCAAAGACTTCTGATGCGCAAAGATTTCACTGTAGCCAACAAGATAAATTCAAATCTCGCTAAACGTATTTTGTGTTTTTGCACAGAATAAGGCTTAGTATCCCTTTAGCAAAGCAAGGTTTGATTAAGACATAAAAACATCAATGAGTTGCGGCGCTTCGCGCC